>SYFN01000101.1 GCA_005800405.1 Burkholderiales bacterium | reverse complement strand
GGACGCACTCCAATGCAAACACTCATTGAGGGAAAGGAGGCGTGGCACGATAAAATCGCCACATTGAATAACTGAATTTGACCTGGCAGCCGTATCGATCAAATCGGGTAACTGTCAGATCAAGTCGCGACTACTACATTTCAGTTGTTTGCATCAATTTTTTCATGCATGGACAACCGAGTTACTTGATCTTTGTGCGAGCCTTTCAGTGCTTTTTTGATGATTTTATAAATATCTAAATCAAACTCCGCGTGGCCGGAATTCGCCAATGCGTAAAGCGCCTCATGGTCGCTTGCTGTTCCAAGATAGCACCATTTGTCAAGAACGATCATTTTTTCTCCGTCTTTGATTGCGATGGCACTATCGAATGGCCAAGTCTGAACTTTAAATAAATCCAATGCGGTTTTAAGTTTCAGATTGTGAATCTCAACTGACGTGGCGCCGATACAGGCGCCATCGCATTTTTTTACCTGATAGCCGAAACAAGGCTTCCCTTCGATTAACTTCTCGAGGCCGAGTAAACCTTCACAGAGCCGGTATTTTTTTGCAATAGCGGCTAAATAACCATGTGCTTCCCGTTTGCTATAAAACAAGCCGAAAAGATTTTCCTGTAGGCCAGGTTGTAAGCTTTTGTGAGTGACCAGTATAGGTTTTTGTACGCCTGAATTATCCTCAATCAAACGCCAGGCGCATAAATCTTTTGAGCGGCGTAGTTTGATATTTGTGCTGGGCATGCGTTCTTTGATGAGCCTCGATTCCAAAATAAGTGCGGATAGCTCACCTCCGGTCTCAATCCATTCAATATCATGCACTTGCAGAGAAAGTTTCATTTCCTTTCGGTCTGAGAGCGCATTTTGAAAATGTCCCATGACTCTGCTCCGCATCGAAATACTTTTACCGATATATAAAGGGGCTTTATTTTCTCCGTAAAAAATATAGCAACCCGGAGTATCAGGAATCGCATCAATCAGCGTTTGATTGATGTTGGGAGGGAGACTGGCATTCCCTGTCAGTTCGTCCACTGCAGCGAGCAGTCGTTCCTTTCCGAATAATTTTTCGCACACATGCCAGAATTGCACGAGCAAATCTGCATCACCCAATGCTCTATGCCTGGCACTCACTATGAGCTGGTGTAGGTGAATGATCGTATCTAAATTGTGGCGCGGCTGATCAGGAAAAAGCAAGCGCGACAACTTTACGGTGCACAAAACCTTCGGGCGAAAATCAATACCCATCCTTTTGAAGGATGCCCTGATAAAGCCATAATCAAAGCGCGCGTTGTGCGCCACAAATATTTTTCCCTCCAGCTCCTCCTTGATTTGCCAGGCGATTTCCTCAAAAGTCGGCTTGCCAACCACCATTTGCGGCGTAATGCCCGTGAGTCTTTGAATTTTTTGTGGGATAAAGGTTTGCGGATCGATCAGACTTTCCCAAATGATCTCGTCATCTTCGGTGAGGGTTTTGATGCCGATCTCGGTAATTCTGTCGCCTTCAAAGTTCGATCCTGTTGTCTCAATGTCGACAAAGGCAAATACGGGATCATTTTTTATTTTATTTTTCATCACTGGCCATCAGTTAAACACTGGCTGGATAAAATCGAACTATCCACTCACGGTAAACAAGGTGCCATCATCTGGCTTCATCGCTGAGGCCCCTTAGTTTTCCGTCACCCGCATCGCCAGATGTGCCAAGGCGTCTTCGACCTGATCGACCAGTACCAAACACTGGTCGCCCGGTTTCAGCAGTGACAAACCGCGGTCAATCGCGATGAACTCGCCACGGATTTCTTCTACATGGCTGGCGCGTATGGCACCTTGCAGGCCTTCACGCAGAAGACCGAGGACTTCACCATCCGCACGACCACGCTGGCAGGCATCTTCGAAAAGAACGATATTGTCGAACGCAGCCCCGAGCACGCGCGTCAGTTCGCGCAGGTCTTCATCACGACGGTCACCGGCGCCGCTAATGACGACGGTGCGTTTCATGCCTTGTTGTGCAGGCAGCGCGTCAAAGGCGGCGACCAGCGCGCGCATGGCATGCGGATTGTGTCCGTAGTCGGCCACTACCGTGGCATCGCGATAGCGCATCAGGTTGAAGCGACCCGGTGCATTCTTGCTGTCGTTGTGGAAGCTGTTGATGCCACTGACAATGTGCTGCCAGTCCATGTCGAGTCCCCAGCAGGCACCCACAGCGGCCAGGGTGTTCTCGATCTGAAATCCCAGCAGTCCGCCCTGCGTCATGGGTACGTCGGCCATGGACATGCGGTGTTGCATGGCACCCTCCGTCACCACGATGTCGCTACCTTCGACAAACACCACACGGTTACCGCGCGCCCGGTTGGTGACCAGGACGGGATGATTCCCATTCTGCGCGAAGAAAATGACCTTGCCGGGACAGTGCGGCGCCATACCCGCTACCAGGGGATCGGCGGCATTCAGTACTGCGTAGCCATTGGGTGCGACGTTTTGCACGATGATTTGCTTTACGCGAGAGACATCTTCGGGCGTGTGCACATGATTCATGCCGAGATGGTCGCCTTCACCGACATTGGTGACGACAGCGACTGCGCATTTCTCGAAACCAAGGCCCTCGCGCAGCACGCCACCGCGCGCTGTTTCCAGTACAGCGGCCTGCACATGTGGATGCGAGAGCACATTACGTGCGCTCTTGGGACCGCTGCAGTCACCGCTGTCGGTCTGACGGCCATCGACAAATACGCCATCGGTATTCGTCATCCCGACGCATAAACCACTTGCCGTGAGCACGTGGGTGATCAGCCGGGTGGTGGTGGTCTTGCCATTGACGCCGGTGACTGCGACTACGGGGATCCTGCCGTCATCACCGTGCTCGAACATCAGCTGCATGATGGCTTCACCGATGTTACGGCCTTTGCCATAAGAGGGCGAGAGATGCATGCGTAATCCAGGAGCAGCATTGACTTCGACCAAGCCACCATTCTGCTCTTCCAGGGAACGCATAATGCTCTCGCAGACGATATCGACACCACAGACATGCAGTCCCACCATGGCAGCAGCGTCGATGGCGCGCGCGGCGACTTCGGGATGGACGTCATCGGTCACATCGGTGGCGGTGCCGCCCGTACTCAGGTTGGCGTTATTGCGCAAGATCACGCGTCGACCTTTTTCGGGTACCGAATCCGGGTGCAGATCCTGCGCTGACAGGCAGGCCACGGCGATGTCATCGAATCGTATTTTGGTCAGAGAGGTGGCGTGACCATCACTGCGACGCGGGTCGGCGTTCACGATATCCACGAGCTGCCTGACCGAGTTCTCGCCATCTCCCGTTACCTGCGGTGGATCGCGCCGCGCCGCTGCAATGAGCTTGTTGCCAACGACGAGCAGGCGGTAGTCGCTACCGGGAAAAAATTTTTCGACCAATACGGGGCTTTTGCCGGTCGCAGCATGGAAGGCTTTCTCGATTTGCTCACGTGTTTGAATATTGACTGTCACGCCTTTGCCCTGGCTGCCATTTTGCGGCTTGACCACGACGGGCAAGCCAATGCGCAGCGCGACTTCCCAGGCTTCATCGATGGACTTTACAGGCGCGCCGGTTGGAACGGGTACGCCCGCCGCATGCAACAGGTGCTTGGTGAGATTCTTGTCTTGTGCGATTGCTTCGGCGACCGCGCTGGTGGAATCGACTTCGGCTGCCTGTATGCGTCGCTGCCGGTGACCCCAGCCTATCTGCACCAGCGAACCGCTGGTCATCCGTCTGAAAGGTATGCCACGTGCGACGGCCGCGGTGACAATCGAGCCTGTGCTTGGTCCGAGGCGATTATTTTCATCGAGCTCGCGCAGCTCGGCTAGCATCGCCGGCACATTAGGCGCGCTGGCCTGCGGACCGATTTGCCCGGTCGACAATTTCAATGCATGCGCGATAATTCGTTGGGACATGTCGAAAGCAAGACGGCCAACGTCTTCTTCGCTGTACTCCACGATGACTTGAAACACCCCGGCGACGGGTGTCACGGAGGTCAGACTGAAGCTGACCGGGCAGCCTGCCTGTGCCTGCATTGCCAGCAGGGTCGCTTCCAGTACGTGCGCCAGGGTCAGCGGACCCGTGTAGCCCGGGGCGCGCAGTTCACCGACACCGGGGAAGAGGCTACGCAGCGTTTCTTCAAAACCCGGTATTTGATCGAGACCGAGCTCGGCTGGCGTACAGCGCACTTCGATCTCGAGCGCCGTGTAGCGACTCCATAGATTCGGCCCGCGCAGGGCCCCCGTTTGCAGAATTTCCATGCTCAGGCAATCACCAGTTTTTGAGTCTCATCGGTGGCAAAGGTCTCCAGACCTGTGCGTACGGTTGCGTCATTCAGACCGAGCGCCCAAGCGGCTGCGATGGCGGGTAGTAGAACCTCGGCTGGCAGTGCGCGCGTTGCCGGGCTGACATTGGCGTGCAGGTCGAAGCAATGTGTAACGGTACTGCCGGACGCACATTCGATCTGGCCCTTGCGAATGCACACGATGCGTTTGCCAGCCTCGCGGTGGGCCAGTAGCGCTGGGTGCTGACCATCGATCGCATACAGAATCACCTCACCATCGCAAAGCTCACTCATGGACAGAACAGTGTCATCGGCGGCATTGAGCACGGCAAAACCGGTCTCGACCACCACATCGACCTGAGTGCGCAAAATCTTGTAGCGATGCTCGGACTCGGTCATCAACTGTTCATCGAGCCCGTCCACCGGCTCGCTGTCGGTGACTACGCCGACCCAGCAACGGTCATAAGCAAGTCCCTCAGTGAGCAGCGTGATCGGGTCATGCTCAAATACGGCAGCTTCAACATTGCGATTGATCAGCAGGCGCTGACCAGACTCCCAGTGTGCGGCATTGCCGTTCTCGAGGCGCCTTGGACCCACGAACAAGCCATCCCGACATGCAAGGCCCACCTGAGCGCCAGAGAGCTGCATCAGCCACGCGACCATGCGGGCCACGGCGGTAGTCACTACGCTGCCGGAGATACCCACAATCGGTATGCGTCCACGCTGACCCTCGGGGAAGAGGTGACCGACAATCGCATTACCGACGGGCTGTGGCACTCCCTCTGCCGGCCGCAAATGCATGAGTAGACTGGGACCGGCATTGACTTCGACCACGGCGCCACCCTGAGATTCCAGCGGCTGGCTGATATCGGCGCACACAAGATCGATGCCCGCGATGTCGAGCCCAACCACGCGGGCGGCCAGTGTGCACAAATAGGCGACGTCGGGATGGATGCGATCGGTGCATTCGATCGCATGATTGCCATTGGCAGCAATCAGCACGCGACGGCCCGCTTCAGGAACATCAAGGGGCGCGAGTCCCTGCCGCTGCAGATTGGCCTGAATCACGCTGTTGGTTTTTGGATGGAGCGTTTCGAGTGGGTGAATATCGGCATTGCCACGACGCGGGTCGCTATTGATTTGTGCATCGACCAGTTGATCGATGCTGGATTGGCCATCCGCGGTAACCCAGGCGCTTTCGCCACGTGCGACAGCAACGACTTGTCCGCCCACCACCAGAACGCGGTGCTCATGTCCGATGATGTAGCGCTCGACGATGACATCGATATCTTCCGCCAACGCGACTGCATAGGCAGTGTCGATTTCCTCTCGCGTGGACAGATTGAGCATGACGCCTCGGCCACGGTTACCGTCGCGGGGCTTCACTACGACGGGTACGCCGATCTCTTGTGCGGCTTCCCAGGCTTCGTCAGCGCTGTGAACCACTTCACCCTCTGGTACGGGGATACCGCAGCTTTTCAGCAGCGACTTAGTCATGTGCTTGTTACCGGCGATACCCTCGGCGATCGCACTGGTGAGGTCAGTCTCGGCGGTCCAGATACGCTTTTGCAGGGCGCCATAGCCAAGCTGAACCAGGCTGCCCTTGTTGAGGCGAATGTGCGGAATTTTGCGCTGGTTGGCACTGGCCACGATATGTGCGGTGCTCGGGCCCAGGTAGTGCTCATCAATCACTTTGCGTATCTTGGCCAGCTCGGGCTCGATATCGAAGGGCTGACGGTTAATCACAGCGTGCAGCAGCGCGAGGCCGGAGTCGAGCGCCGTGCGGCCGACCGTCTCGTCGGGTACGCGGAAGACCATGCGGTAGGTTCCGGATTGGGTGGTTTCGCGCGTCTGGCCGAATCCGGCTTCCATACCCGATAACTCCAGCAATTCGATAATTATGTGTTCAAGGATGTGACCCATCCAGGTACCTTCGCGCAGCCGCTGCTCGAAACCGTAGGCGACGCCGGGGCTGCAGTGGTGCGCCGCGACTTGGGGTAGCACAGCCAGAAGCCGGTCGATGAAGCCGGGCTGCTTGTTGCTGGGCCAGTTTTCCAACTCGCCGAGGTCCAGCCAGGCCTCCAGCACCGAGCGGTAGGTCCACATGTTGGGGCCGCGCAGGTAGGTTACACGGAGAACATCGATTTCCAGCGGGCCCTCGGGCATGTCGAAGGCAGGGGCAGATGGGGTCATGTCAAATTAAAACGGCGTAAAAGGGTAATATGGCGGCGGCGTTGGACGAGTACGGTAGATTTCGCGACAATCCGCGCTGATTCCCGCAGGCTTGGGCGGCATGATTCACAGAGACCCAGACTAAATACAGATCGCATCGCAGACCCGACCCCCCATTCATGTCTTCACGTGTATCGTCACCCAATCTGACCGGTGCCCTGTCTCAGGACAGTCAATCGGTTGTAATCAACAGACTCTTGCTACCGCTGCATGAGGGCGAGCAAGTGCTGGCCATGATGGAACCCGATCTTGATGCGGCTCTGCGGTTCTCTGCCAGCAGAGTTCTGCTGACGACGGATCGAATGATAAGCGATTCGGATGGACACGGGTGGGTCAGCTGGCCGCTGTCGGGCGAATTGAGTCTGCATCACAGCGATCATGCTGGTGTGGCCACGCTGGCTTTGCATAATGTGCAATCCTGCCTTGCTCGCTGGCGCTTCACGCTGGAGCAGGAGGTCGGCGCCATACGTCTGATGCAGCAGTTCGAGCGCGTGCAGATGACGCGCGCCGGCCAAGCCCTGACCACGGATGAAGCGGCAGCCCGTTGTCCTAGCTGCCAATCTGCGTTACCCGAGGACAGCGAGGAATGTCCGGTATGCCATCGCGAGCTTCTGCAGCCCGTATCCACTTGGGTACTGTTTCGTCTCTGGCGATTTGCCAGGCCCTATCGCTTGCTGCTGCTGCTGGGTTTTTTCCTGACACTGGCGGCGACTGCGGCAACGCTGGTGCCTCCTTATCTGTCCATGCCTTTGATGGACGAGATCCTGATTCCTACGCACACGGGTGCCGAGATCGACACGCATGACGTGATGCTTTACCTCTCCGGATTGCTGATTGCCGCATTGACGGCATGGGGGCTGGGATGGTGGCGTACCTACTTGCTGGCGCTCGTGTCGGAACGCATCGGTGCACATTTGCGCACCGCGACCTTTGATCACCTGATGACGCTCTCGCTCGAATACTTCGGCGCCAAGCGTACGGGCGATCTGATTGCTCGTATCGGCAATGAATCGGATCGTATCTGTGTGTTTCTATCGCTGCATGCGCTTGATTTCGCCACGGATGTGCTGCTGTTGGCGATGACGGCGGTGATTCTTTTCACGATCAATCCCTGGCTGACCGTAGTGACGTTGCTGCCACTGCCTCTGATCGTTTGGATGATTCATTCGGTGCGCGACCGTTTGCGTACCGGCTTTGAAAAAATCGATCGTATCTGGGGCGATGTCACGAATGTGCTGGCCGATACGATTCCCGGCATTCGGGTAGTCAAGGCGTTTGCTCAGGAGTCGCGCGAGTCGCAGCGGTTTCGCGATGCGAACATGCACAACCTCGCAGTGAATGACAAACTCAATCGGACCTGGAGCTTGTTTGCACCCACGGTCACCATGCTCACCGAGGTAGGTCTGCTGGTGGTTTGGGGTTTCGGCATCTGGCTGGTGATGCACCGTGGAGTCACGGTGGGCGTACTGGTCGCCTTCATTGCCTACATTGGACGTTTCTACGGCAGACTCGATTCCATGAGCCGCATCGTGTCGCACACGCAAAAAGCGGCGGCGGGTGCGAAGCGGATTTTTGACATTCTGGATCACAAATCGAGCGTGCCTGAGCCCACCAACCCCTTGCCTGTACCGGCGAAGCAGGGCGTGATCTCGTTGCGTGAGGTGGGCTTTAGACACGGCAGCCGCCGCATTCTCAAAGGCGTGAACTTCGATATTCGTCCCGGCGAAATGATTGGTCTGGTCGGACACAGCGGTTCAGGCAAGAGTACGCTGATGAATCTGATTTGCCGCTTCTATGATGTCTCCGATGGCGCCATCATGATGGATGGAACGGACATCCGGCGCCATCCAGTTGCAGATTATCGGCAGTATATTGGACTAGTACTGCAGGAGCCTTTTCTGTTCCACGGCACGATCGCCGAAAACATTGCGTATGGCAAGCCGAATGCAACCCGGTCGGAAATCGTCGCAGCAGCGCGTGCGGCGCACGCACATGAATTCATTCTTCGTCTGCGCCATGGCTATGACTCCATCGTCGGCGAACGCGGTCAGGGCTTGTCCGGTGGCGAACGCCAGCGGATCTCGATCGCACGCGCTCTGCTGATCAATCCACGCATTTTGATGCTGGATGAGGCGACCTCCAGCGTGGATACCGAGACCGAAAAAGAAATTCAGAAAGCGCTCGATAATCTGGTGCAAGGGCGCACGACGATTGCGATCGCGCATCGCTTGTCCACATTGCGTCGCGCTGACCGACTCGTCGTGCTGGAGCGTGGCGAAGTGGTCGAGTTGGGCTCGCATGAAGAACTGATGGCCGAGCGTGGTGCTTACTGGCGGCTGTATGAGGCGCAGGCACGTAACGTCGATACGGAAGATCAGGAACCACCACGGGTACACATTCCGCTCGCCCGAGTGGCGTCATGAGCGAGGCGAGTGACGTGACCGAAGAGACTATCGGCAAACAGTTCCAGCCAGGGCGACACCGCCTCTGGCGCGATGCGTTCGGACGTTTGGTATTTACTGACGAGCACGGTCAGTCGCACGAGGGTATTGTGCCGGCGCAGCCTTTTCCTATCGAGGCGCCGGGCGAGAACGTGTCGTTGCTCGACAGCGAAGGCCACGAACTGACCTTTGTTGCAAGCATTGCAGAACTCGACGCTGACAGTCGCAAACTACTCATGGATGAAATCGCTCAGCGCGATTTCATTCCGGTGATTGACAGGCTGACAGCAGTCTCTACTTTCTCCACCCCCAGCACCTGGCAGGTGCGCACTGACCGAGGTCTCACTAGTTTTGTTCTCAAAGGTGAGGAAGATATTCGTCGGCTGCGTGGTAATGGGTTGCTGATTTCGGACAGCCACGGCGTGACGTATCGCATCGAAGACATGCGTGCGATGGATCGCCACTCGCGCCGACTGCTCGACCGTTTTCTCTGATCGTCCTAGGGGGTGGCTGCGTCCTCGAGCCGCAGCTCTATGCAATCGAGTGCTGCCTCGTAGCGCTGTTTTGCGAGGGCGCCGCTGGCCATCAGGCGGGGTCGGTCTCTCCCGAGCCACAAAATCACAACCACAAAAAACCGAGGATGTCCGCCATCAGCGAAGCGACGAACACGGTCATTTTGGAGGCATTGATGAGATCCGGTTGATCAGCGAATGCCAGGTTGGTAATAAAGATCGACATCGTGAAACCGATTCCGCCCAGCATGCCTGCACCGATGACATGACGCCAGCGCAGATCGGCCGGGAGGCTGCAGATACCAAGCATGACAGCGATGATCGAGAGCAATACCACCCCTGCGGGTTTACCGAAAACCAATCCACGGATGACCCCCAAGCCATTCGGACCACTCAGGTGCTCCAGCCATCCCGCACCGATCACGATACCGGTGTTGGCCAGCGCGAAAATCGGCAGCACCACGAACGCGACCGGCTTGTGCAATCTGTTTTCAAGGTGGCGGGAAGGCGAGTACTCGGCATCGTTTCGTTTCCAGAAGAGGATGGCGAAAGCGAGCATCACGCCAGCGACGGTGGCATGCACCCCTGACTTGAGCATCAACGCCCACATCAGCACACCACCTGCTACGTGAACAGAGATTGAATCAATACGCCAGACGCGATTCAGACCGAGTAGTAAAGCCCAAACGGCCAGACTCGCCGCCAAATAATGCAGTACCACGGTATCGGTGTAGAACAAGGCGATCATGACGATGGCATCCAGATCGTCGATCACTGCAAAGGCCACTACAAACACTTTTAGTGACGCCGGAATGCGCGCACCCAGCAGCGCGAGGGCGATGTCGGTCGCCATCGGTATGCCCACACCGGGTTGAGAGGGCAGGCCAGCGTTGAATCCGTAATGCAGCAAAGCTGGCACGAGCATGCCGCCCAGCGCAGGAAAATCGGCTACATCGGATTACGCACGATGGACAGCTCGCCGACATATAACTCGCGTTCCAGCTCGAGACCAATCATCAGGAAAAAGATCGCCATCAGACCGTCGTTGATGCAGTGCTCCAGCGTCATGCCGGCAAACTCCGATTGCTAGACACCGAGGTACTGCGGACCCAGCGCAGAATTGGTCAGTGCCACGCTGATGATGGTGGCG
Organism: Burkholderiales bacterium; assembly: GCA_005800405.1. Taxonomy (GTDB): domain Bacteria; phylum Pseudomonadota; class Gammaproteobacteria; order Burkholderiales; family Burkholderiaceae_D; genus Pernthalerella. Next base: position 11,490 of record SYFN01000101.1, on the reverse strand, counting down.
AAAAGCAGCAGCAAGCCGCCGGCTTTCTCGGATTCGAAAAAGCGGTTGAATGTGTCGGTGAGCAAACGGGTCGGCATGAGCGTTGTTAATGCGAAAGGTCGGAGCCATCGGCGATGGCGTTGTCAGGATTCATGAAGATAGGGCGACCGTCGGGCGTGTTCAGCGGGATCAGCACCTCCTTGCCGCCCTCGTCGCGCAGCAACGCACACAAGGTATGACTGGAGCGCAGCTCACCCTCGAGCTGAACCTCAAGATCGGCAATGACGAGTTCGACACCGGACAGAATTTGTTTGACCTTCATGGGTTCTCCTTGGAATGGCAGTGTGAGACGCAAGCGGGGACGAGTGTAGTCATTTTTACAGTCGTTTGCATCACGCGAATATAATCCACGCGTGCCAAATATTCCGATTTCATTGCTGCGCTGGCCCTTGCTTGCCCTGATTGCCTGGGTGGGCAGTTGGATTGTCTACGGATTTTTGCAAAAGGCCGGTGTTCCGCTGTGGGTGGCTTTAAGCGCTGCGATGGTATTGGGTGCCCTGCTTAGCGTGCTGGCAGGAAGCTTTTGGCGACGTGTTGCAGTGGCAGCAGGCTTTCCACTATCGCTGCTTTTGTCGGGTGCAGTGAGCCTGCCTGCGTGGGCCTGGCTGCTGCCACTGGTCATCGTGGCGCTGGTGTATCCGATGAATGCCTGGCGCGATGCGCCCTTGTTTCCGACACCAGCCGAGGCATTGACCGGCATGGCAAACAACGCGCCACTGAGGCCGGGTGCGTCCATTCTTGATGCCGGCTGTGGTCTGGGTCATGGCTTGCGCGCCTTGCGATCTGCCTACCCACAGGCCACACTACACGGCATTGAGTGGAGCTGGCCATTGCGCGCACTGACTGCATTGCTGTGTCCTTGGGCGCGTATTCGACAAGGCGATATGTGGGGTGCAGATTGGTCGGTGCATGACATGGTGTACCTGTTTCAGCGACCTGAAACGATGCCGCGTGCAGTGGAAAAAGCAGCGATTGAAATGCGACCCGGCGCATGGTTGGCGAGTCTTGAATTTCCTGCAGAAAAATTAAAAGCCACTGCCGTGCTGCGCACCGTCGAAGGCAAACCGGTGTGGCTGTATCGCGTGCCGTTCCAGCGAGTTCGCTAGTCTGGCGAAAAGGCGGCCCGTCCTGAGGCCCCTCGAGTACGACACTGTTTAAATTTCGATTTTCGTTCCCAGCTCCACCACTCGGTTCGGGGGAATGCGGAAGAAATCCGATGGCTTCGCAGCGTTTTGAATCATCCACGCAAACAAACGCTCGCGCCACAAGGCCATGCCCGGTAAATTACTGGGCACCACGGTGTCGCGTGCCAGGAAAAAGGACGTCTCTGATAGATCGAGCGTGAGACCATGCTGCTGTTCGAGTAACTTCAGCACGGTGTTGATGTACGGTGTCTCCTTGAAGCCATGGACCGCACGTACAACGTAGATGTTGTTGCCTAATTCGCTGATGGTCAGACGTTCTTCATCGCGGACATAAGGGACATCCCAGATAGAGAGTTTTAGAAACAGCACGCGTTCGTGCAGAACGCGGTTGTGCTTGAGGTTGTGTAGAAATGCCACTGGAACAAAATCGATATGCGCGGTCAGAAAGACGGCTGTGCCTTCGACACGATGCGGCGGGTGCGCCAACAATGAATCAACAAATTCGGGTAGGTGAACGGATTCATCGACAACGCGTTCACGCAAAAGTCTGCGCCCTTTGTGCCAGGTGGTGAGCATCACGAAGCAGAGTGCACCCAGCATCATTGGGTACCAGCCACCATCCTTGACCTTGATCAGGTTGGCAGTCCAGAAAGAGAAGTCGACGATAAAAAACAGCATCGCCAGTGCAATCACCAAGAAGGGATGTATTTTCCATTCCCTGTACATCACCACGGCCAGCAGGATCGTGGTAATCAGCATGGTTGTCGTTACCGAAATGCCATAGGCGGCAGCCAGATTGCGAGACTCGCGAAACTGAATCACGGTGAAAATCACCAGGACGAGTAGCAGCCAATTCACGACAGGCATGTAAATTTGCCCCCGTTCGGTGTCCGAGGTGTGGAGAATCTGCATGCGCGGCAGAAAACCCAGCAGGATGCCCTGATTGGCGAGCGAAAATGCGCCCGAGATGACCGCTTGCGAGGCGATCACGGTAGCAATGGTCGCCAATCCGATCATGGGCCACAGAGACCAAGAGGGCAGCATCAGGAAGAAAGGATTACTCGCGGCCTCGGGCTGGGATAGCAGAAGCGCACCCTGGCCGAAGTAATTGATCAGCAAAGCAGGCAGTGCGACCAGCAGCCAAGCAAGACGCACCGGCTTGCGACCAAAGTGCCCCATGTCCAGATAGAGCGCCTCGACGCCGGTGACGACCAGAACGACTGAGCCCATCACGATGTACGCTTGCAGCGTGTGCTCGCTGATGAAAGCCGCTGCATAGAGAGGATTAATCGCGCGCAGGATGCCGGGGCTATCCAGAATGCTGGCCGCGCCAAAGCCAGCCAATGCAGCAAACCAGATCAGCATGATGGGCCCGAAGAAGCGTCCGACTGCAGCGGTGCCGTAGCGTTGGATCAGGAAGAGGCCGGTCACGATCAGCAGGGTGATCGGAATCACGAAACGCTTCATGTCCGGGTTAACCACCTCCAGACCTTCCACCGCCGATAGCACTGAGATGGCGGGGGTGATCACCGACTCGCCCAGCAGCATGCAGGCACCCAGCGCACCCAGCATCAGCAATAGCGTGTAGGACTTGCGGTCAGCGCGTGCCGAGCGCAGTGCCAATGCCATCAGCGAGAGCACGCCGCCTTCACCCTGATTGTCGGCACGCAAAACGAAGGCAACATATTTCAGGGTGACTACCAGTAAAAGGGCCCAGAAAATCATCGAGATGATGCCCAGCACCGCGCTCTCGGAGAACGGTATGCCGTGCTCGGGGCTGAAGCACTCTTTTAATGCGTACAGAGGACTGGTGCTGATATCGCCAAAGACAACGCCGATAGCGGCGATAACCAGCACGGACAAAGGTTCATGATGGTGAGTGCCGCCGCCCGAGATACTGACGGGCCGCATGACGGAAGATTGCGAAAATTCTGGATTACTGATTGACAAGATACATTCCTGATGGTTTGAACTGGGAGCGAGTGACGCGCTGACCTAGCACCTCTGAAAAAATGCGAGATGCGAAGCATTGCGATCGATGGAAGGCTTGTCGTGAGGGTCGGCTCTACGAAATTATCTCGCGACACATCGCGTTAGAAAAAGCTTGATCCACTTGGCTGGGCTGCGATGGACAAGGACGACCGGCTGAGGTTTTACGGTAACGGGCGCGTGATGACCACAGCGCCTCGCAGCTGACCTGCACTGTAGCCAGTCGCCTGATCGTTGGGATACTCAAGGCGAAGTTTTTCGGCCAGTTGTGCGACGATATCTTGCGCAGACCCATGGCAGCTAAGACACTGCGGTTGAACCGCGATTGCTTTTGCGTAGCGTAGTTCACTTTTGCCTTGGCCATTGTCCCCGACTTGCCAGTACTCGATGTCGGTAGCTTTTTCACCTTGCGACAGGCGGGTCTCAAATTGGGTCAAGGCTTCCTTTTGCCACGCATTGGGGACCCCCATGTTTTGGTTGCGCACGCGCGTGCCTACGCGGGTGACTTTGGCCTGATTGGCAAGGGAGAGCTGGTGTGCGATCGAGGGTGCGGCTTCTTTGCAGACACTTACTGGCGCTACCGGACCATCGGTCGCCATTGCGGCTTTCAGTTTTTGTCCGAGTTGGCCGAGCAGCTCGTCAGCGATGCCTCGCGTTGATTGTATGAACGAGGCGTCGACGGACGAGGGCGGCGTGCTTTGTGCCCCGGCCGTTCCGGCGACTGTCAAAAAGAGGACGCCAAGGATGCGGCTGTCGATAAATTTTTGAAAAAAATTCATGAGGCTCTCCGATAAAGAACCTGCCTCGTCAGGGTCGATGGCAAGGGTGTCACGGGGGATTCTTGCATCCTGCCCGGCACACGCGAACGGCAGCCAATCACGGGTCAGTGCGCGTCCTGTGAGGGGCAATGCCCCAGCCAACACAGGCGCGCGACAGGGGATGCAAGCGCCGCGAGCGGCCTGATCCCTCAGGTTCCAAGTGCGTGATTATAGTCCCCGGCGGCTCTAACCCCATGCGAAATTCATGGCGTTTGCCAGCCGGCGACATTCCTCCGCTATGCAATTCATCCTTCAGCAAATCCAAATTGTCCCTTGGGTGGGGGTGGGAGAAAATAGAGGTTTTCCCGTTTTCCCAGGCACACGCTATGCCCAGCAACGCTCTTGATGTCCAACACCTTGGCCAGTGGATTGGTCGCACTGAAGCGTGCAGTGATCTCATTGACGCGGGCAAGGCGAGCGCCTTGGCGGCAACGCTGGATGTGAACGCTTCGCTCCTCGAGGGTGATCCGTTACCGCTTTTGTGGCACTGGATATATTTCTGGTCCATGAGCCCGGCATCGCTGGCCGGTCCTGACGGTCATGCGCAGCGCGGGGGCTTCCTGCCGCCCGTCACGCTACCCCGCAGAATGTGGGCGGGTAGCCGGGTGAGTTTTCCCGGCGCCTTGCCTGTGGGTGTCATCGCCGAGCGCAATTCGCTGATCAAATCGGTCAACGTAAAGCAGGGCAAGTCGGGCCCACTAGTTTTTGTTACGGTGGCCCATGAGATCGCGGTTAATGGTCAGCCTGTGATTTTCGAAGAGCATGACATTGTGTATCGCGATCCGCTGCAAGCCGGCGATGCGCCCGCCGTACCCAAGGCTGCTCCAACGGACGCACAATGGTCACAACAGATCGTGCCTGATCCGGTGCTGCTGTTTCGCTATTCTGCGCTGACCTTCAATGGTCACCGGATTCATTACGATCGCACTTATGTCACCGAGGTGGAAGGCTATCCTGGGTTGATCGTGCACGGGCCTTTGGTGGCCACTTTGCTGATCGGACTCGCGGTGCGTGAATTACCCGGACGCGAAATCACCTCGTTTGTATTTCGCGCCGTCAGCCCCTTGTTCGATATCGAGCCATTTAGTGTGCACGGGCGCTTGCTTGAAGATGGCCGTAGCGTGACGCTGTGGGCGGCCAATGCCCGTGGCGAGCTGGCCATGCAAGCCGAGGCAAGTCTGGCATGATGTGCGTCTGGCTAGGGTCCGAGAGCGCGTTGAGGATCGGCGCGCTACCTCTGGCTTTCGTCTGAAAACCGGCGAGCCACGATGTAAATAACCATGAATACCCGCGAAGGAGAGACCATGCGCCCGTTGGACGGCATCACCGTCATCACATTGGAACACGCCATTGCTGCGCCATTTTGCACGCGGCAGCTGGCTGATCTCGGGGCTCGCGTGATCAAGATCGAGCGTCCTAGTGTGGGCGATTTTGCGCGCGCTTATGATGATCGTGTCAAAGGCATGTCGTCGCATTTTGTGTGGGTGAACCGCTCCAAGGAAAGTCTGTCGCTGGATGTCAAGCATCCTGAGGCGAGCACGATTCTTGATCGCCTGCTGGCCAAGGCAGACGTGCTGGTGCAGAACCTAGCCCCGGGCGCCGCCGCGCGTTTGGGCCTGTCATTCGAGGCACTGTCGTCCCGCTTTCCCGGGCTGATCGTTTGCGATATTTCCGGTTACGGTGCTGATGGTCCCTATCGCGATAAAAAGGCCTACGATTTGCTGATTCAGAGTGAATCAGGCTTTCTGTCCGTCACCGGCACCGAAGACACACCCGCCAAAGCTGGGGCATCAATCGCCGATATTGCTGCTGGCATGTATGCGTACACGAATATTCTGGCGGCACTGATCCAGCGCGGCCGCACCGGCCAAGGCTGCCGCATCGATGTCTCCATGCTGGAGAGTATGACCGAGTGGATGAGTTTCCCGCTGTACTACGCTTATGAAGGCGCGCCACCCCCAGTGCGGGCGGGGGCGGCTCATGCAACGATTTATCCCTACGGGCCTTTCCCTGCGGGCGATGGCAAGATCGTCATGCTGGGTTTGCAAAATGAGCGCGAGTGGGTGCTGTTCTGCGAGAAGGTTCTTCTGCAGCCCACGCTGGCGACCGATACGCGCTTTGACTCGAGCAGCAAGCGAAGCGCTGCACGCAAGGCGCTCTACGAGATCATTTGCAGCAGTTTTGCCTCGCTGACAGCGAAACAGATCATCGAACGTCTGGACGATGCGCCGATCGCCTGCGCCCGTCTCAACGACATGCATGAGCTCTGGGATCATGCGCAGCTGCGCGCGCGCGACCGGTGGGCCAGCGTGGCCAGCCCGGTGGGCGAGGTGAGGGCCCCGCTGCCTCCGGGCGTCAGCACGGCGTGGGAGGCGCGCATGGATGCCATCCCCGCACTCGGTGAACACACGCGCGCGATTCTGACCGAGCTGGGCTATGCGCCCGATGCCGTGGATGCGCTGTCCAACGAGAAGGCGATCTGAATGTCCACCCTGCCAATATTGTCAGACATGGCGGCTGCGTCGGTGTCCTACCTGTTTGTTCCCGGCAGTCGCCCCGAACGCTTCGACAAGGCGATGGCGGCGGGCGCGGATGTGGTCATCATTGATCTCGAAGATGCGGTCTCGCCAGTGGAAAAAGACAGCGCCCGGGCTGCGGTCGCGAGCTGGCTGTCGGCTGAGAAGTCAATCTGCCTTCGTATCAACACGGCTGACACCCAATGGTTCGCTTCTGACCTAGCGCTGTGCGCACATCCCGGTGTGGCGGCCGTCATGTTGCCCAAGGCAGCACAGGTGGCCGACATATAGCGTCTGCGCAAAGCGGGCGCGCAACGGGTGCTGCCCTTGATCGAAAGTGCCCAGGGTTTCGCGAATCTCTCCGCGCTGCTTGCGGCAGACGGGGTGGAGCGGCTCGCCTTCGGCAGTATTGATTTTGCGGTCGACCTGGGTATCGAGGGCGATGACCGCGAGCTGGATTACTTCCGCTCGCAACTGGTACTGGCGTCGCGCTTGGCTGGCATTGCCGCGCCGATTGATGGCGTGACCACGGCCATTGACGACAAGCTTGTGCTGGCATCGGAAACCCTGCGCGGCAAGCGTTTCGGGTTTGGCGCCAAGCTCTGCATTCATCCAGCACAGCTGAGCGTGGTTCATGCCAGCTATCTCCCGCAGGCGGCCGAAGTGGACTGGGCAGAGCGTGTGCTGGTCGCAGCTGCCGGCAGTCAGGGTGCTGCGGTGGCCGTGGACGGGATGATGGTTGACCGCCCCGTGATCTTCAAGGCGGAGCGAATCGTGGCGCGAGCAACGCGGGCCAGATAGCTTCCTTTGTTGAGAGCATCCTGGTAGTCCCTTGATTTTACTTGCCTTTAGGTATGTTCTCAGTTATTCTGTATACAGAATACAATACTCGACTGCCACCTTATGACCGACATTACTCCGCTCAATGCGGCGCCCGATCTCGCTGAGCAAGCCTACCGCGCGATCATTGACGCCATCTGCGAAGGCCGTTTCGCGGCTGGTCAGCGCATCACGCAAGAGGCATTGGCCGAGCGTCTTGCGGTGTCGCGTCAACCCATTCTTCAGGCCATTTTGCTGCTCAAGCGTGACGGGTTGGTGATTGATGCCGGTGGTCGCGGCGTGATGGTGGCACCGCTCACTGCCGACCATATCGCCCAGCTTTATCAAGTTCGTTCAGTGCTGGATGGCCTGGCTGCTCGCGAAGCGGCACGTCGTCAGGCCAACCTTTCGTTTCGACTGATCGGCGCCGGCCGGGCCGCCACCCGCGGCCGCGATCTGCGCGCGATGATCGAGGCCGACATTGCTTTTCACCGTGCAATCTACGAAGCGGCGGGCAATCCTGTGCTACTGCAGGCCGCCGAGCGTAACTGGAATCACATACGACGCATCATGGGCGTGACCTTGAGTCAGGCTGGCGCGCGCCACTCGGTCTGGGATGAGCATGAAAAAATGCTGGAACTGATCGTTTCCGGTCGACCAGACGCGGCGCAGCAGCAGGCTTTGCTCCATTGCGAAAAAGCGGGTGAATCGCTGGTTGCCCGGCTCGGCGTCTCGGGCGATGCCATCGCCATGACCGCCAAGTCCGCCAATGCACCATCCAGTGCAAATCGCGCTGCTGAACCCCATTCTCCACCTAATCCTAAACCCAATCCCGATAGTCACCACAGGAGACAGGCATGAAACTCACTCAGGAACAGCTCGATCAGTTTGACCGTGATGGTTACCTGTTCTGCCCGTCGCACTTCTCACCCGACGAAATAAAGACGCTGACCGACGAAGTCCCCCATCTGTACGCGCAGGACCGCGCGGAGAATATTCGCGAAAAGGGCAAGACAGCCGTGCGCACCAATTTCGCCGCGCATATGTACAGCGAGCCCTTTGCCCGTCTGGCGCGTCATCCGCGTATGGTCAAGCCGGTCGAGCAATTGTTCAACGAGAAGCTCTACATGCACCAGTTCAGGGTCAACGGCAAGATGGCCTTTGATGGCGACATCTGGCAGTGGCATCAGGATTACGGTACCTGGCTCAATGATGACCAAATGCCTGAAGCACGCGCGATGAATGTGGCCATCTTCCTCGACGAAGTGAACGAGTTCAACGGTCCGCTGATGTTCATCCCCGGCAGCCACAAGATGGGCGCACTTGAAGCCGGTCACGACACCTCAACCACCAGCTATCCGCTGTGGACCATCAGCAACGACAACATCCGCACGCTGGTCGACAAGGGCGGCATCGTGGCGCCGAAAGGTCCAGCCGGTTCCATGCTACTTTTCCACGGCTGCCTGGTCCATGGCTCTGCGCCCAACTTGTCGCCCTGGAATCGCGTGACGGTATACCTGAGCCTGTGCGCGGTGTCGAATCACATTCGCCGCTTTAAGCGTCCTGGTTATATCGCGCATCGCGACGTCACGCCGATCGAGTGTCTGCCTGATGATTGGCTGGTCCAATCGTATCCGGTCGATTTGCCCTGGAAAGACGGCACCCCAGTCAGCGAGCAGCATGGCATGCCCGACGGCATGGCTGCCTGAGTCCGGGGATATCGATGAATCTTTTTGCAAAACTGCAGCAGCGCGCTGCAGACGGTCAACCTGTGCGCGTCGGCATGAACGGCGCGGGCAAGTTCGGCTCAATGTATCTGTCGCAGGTGCCGCGCACGCCGGGCCTACACATGGTTGGCATTGCTGACCTCTCGCCTGATCGTGTCAAAGCCGCCTTGCGCAACGTGGGCTGGAAAGAGGACAGCTTCACGGCGACCTCACTCGAGTCAGCGGCAAAGCAAGGGACCACTGCCATCATTGATGACGGCATGGCGCTGATCAAATCGCCGCATATCGACATCATCATCGATGCCACGGGTAACCCTGCCATCGGCATCGCGCACGTACTGGCTTGCTGCGAGCATCGCAAACACATTGTGATGGTCAACGTGGAAGCCGATGCACTCGCCGGTCCGCTGCTCAAGAAGCGCGCCGACGAGGCGGGTATCGTGTATTCGCTCGCTTATGGCGATCAGCCCGCCTTGATTTGCGAAATGGTGGACTGGGCACGCGCCGCTGGTTTCTCGGTGGTCGCTGCAGGCAAGGGCACCAAGTATTTATCGAGCTATCACGGCTCCACGCCGGACACTGTCTGGCAGCACTATGGTCTGACTGCCGAAGACGCTGCCAAAGGCGGCATGAACGCGCAGATGTTCAACAGCTTCCTGGATGGCACCAAAAGTGCGATTGAAATGGCCTCTGTCGCCAACGCCACCGGACTCTCTGCACCGAGCGGTTTGCGTTTTCCTGCGGTCGGTGTCGATGATCTGGCGCGCATACTCAAACCGAAATCCGATGGCGGCATTCTGGACGTGCGCGGTCAGGTCGAAGTCATCTCCAGTCTGGAGCGCGATACGCGTCCGGTATTCCGCGATTTGCGCTGGGGTGTGTATGTCACCTTTGCGGCCGACAGCGAGTACGTGGCGCGCTGCTTCCGCGAGTATGGCCTGGTGACGGATCCTAGCGGTCAATACTCTGCGATGTACAAGCCGTATCACCTGATTGGTCTGGAGCTGGGTATTACAGTGGCGTCGATGGGTGTGCGCGCTGAATCTACCGGCGCACCCATTTGTTGGCATGGGGATGTCGTGGCCACCGCCAAGCGTGATCTGGCCGCTGGCGAGGTGCTGGATGGCGAGGGAGGTTTCACTGTGTACGGCAAGCTGTTCCCGGCCAGCGAGTCGATTGCACTCGGCGGTTTGCCACTCGGTCTTGCCCACGGCGTGAAACTGATCAAACCGGTCAAGGCTGGTCAGGCGGTCAGTTGGAGCGATGTCGCGTTTGATGCGAGTTCAACGGCCGTGAAATTCCGGCGGGAGATGGAGCAGGTGTTTGGGGCCAGGTCGTCTTAACCATCTAAACGAATATCGGTCAGCGCGCATCGGTACGCATTTTCTGGTGAAAAAATGGCGAGTTGTCATTGTCGACACGGCCGTTGGCAACTCCCGGATGCGCGCGAATTACCAATGTTTACTGGCTAGTCGTATTAGCTGGTTTGTTGATATTTTTTCTAACAGCGTATTCTCGTAAATCGAAAATCCAATTTTTTACGAATGCCTTGAAAAATCAATTTGATCAAGCGGCAGGATCGTTTGCACCGCCGAATTCTGGTTTACTGCGAACTGCACTAATTTCCAGTAAGACTCTGAATTGATTGTTGATTTTCCATCTTTCAAATAATTGAAAAAACTCAAAAGCGATGATGACGGTGCATCGTATTCTTTTAAGGCATTTACTAAGTCGAAGACCTCTGGCCTTTGGATTTCCATCTCCGCATCATAAAAAATCTCGAAATCGTCTCCCCGGTCAATTTGTAATTCACCTTCAAGTTGGTCTGCTACATTCAGGCATTGTGTTTGAGTATCTCGATCAAGTTGATTGATGTATTTATAAAATATTGCCAGAAATGCTTCGTAGTCTGATATTTTTTCAGAGTCATACGAGCTAGCAGGGTTTTTGAAATAATCAATGAATGCTTCTAATTCGTTGGGATTGTTATTGAACTCACGAATTTGCTTTAGTTTGCGGCGAATACCTTCCGCCAATTTCTTTTGTTTTTCTGTGGCTGCCGGCTTTTCTAATTCCGGACGCATGGCTTTATTGATCTCTGAAAGATTTCCTTTTGATCTGGCATTCTCATATTTTTCCACATAAAAGGAGAAAATATTCGTTATTTTTTGGGAGATTTTCAAGTCAAGCTATCCATGGGCTTGATTTTCAATATGTTCAATATTTTTTATAAAAATACATATTTTCTTGTTACCCTCGAGGCTGCATTCCTCATTTCGATTATTTGCATGAGAAATTAATTCGTGGTTTCAAGTACGAAGTGCAACACGGTTTAGAGATTCATGAAACACCTGATGCGGGGTTTTAAATCCCAATCGTTTTCTGGGGCGGTGATTCAATCGATCTTCGATCATTTTAAGCTCTGCATCAGTAACCG
>SYFN01000100.1 GCA_005800405.1 Burkholderiales bacterium | reverse complement strand
TCATCGATGGCAAACAGGGCAATCTGCACACCATCGAGCATCTCGAGGCAGCGCTGGGTCAGCAAGCGCTCGGGAGCGACGTATAGCAAGTCAAGATCACCCTGCCGTAAGGCGCGCTCAACCCGGATGGATTCATCAAAGCTTTGGCTGGAATTCAGAAATGCGGCGCGCACGCCGAGCTCGCCCAATGCGTCCACCTGGTCCTGCATGAGCGCAATGAGCGGAGAAATAACAATCCCGCATCCATCACGCAGTAATGAAGGAATCTGGTAACACAGCGACTTGCCACCGCCGGTTGGCATCAGCACCAGCGCATCGCCGCCGCGCGCTATCAGCTGACCAATATCGGCCTGAGATCCGCGAAAATCCGGATAACCAAACACGCTTTGCAGTACATGCAGCGCACGAGCCGGCAAGTTTTGTTCTGCGGCAGCGGGTATCAACACAGCATTGGTCAGCACCTTTTATTCCGCCCAGACCATCCAGCCAGACCATGCGGTCAATAGCACGATGATCCCAAAAATAATACGATACCATGCAAACAAGGTGAAATCATGTGTACTGATATAGCGGAGCAACCAGCGCACGCACAAGAAGGCTGACATAAAGGCCGCCAGTGCGCCCAGGCCAAACATGGGCAAATCCGCCAACGACAGTAGGTTGCGTTCTTTATAGAGCGAATAAATCGTCGCGCCAAATAGCGTTGGAATGGCAAGGAAAAAAGAAAATTCGGTAGCCGCCTTGCGCGACAGACCGAAAATCATGGCACCTATGATGCTGGCCCCGGAACGACTGGTGCCGGGTATCAGTGCAAAACATTGTGCGCAACCGACCTTGAGGGCATCCAGTACCGTCATGTCGTCCACAAAATCGATACGCGGCCCTTCGGGCTGCAAGCAATGACGATGCTCGACGATCAGAATAATGATGGCACCGACAATAAATGCCAGTGCGACCGGTACCGGCTTGAACAGATGCGCCTTGATGATTTTGCTAAACAGAAGACCAAGCACCACGGCGGGCAGGAAGGCAACGATCAGATTGATAACAAAGCGCCGAGCGGCGTTGTCCCGGTAAAAATTGCGCATCACATGGACGATGCGCTCACGGTATTCCCAGCAAACAGCGAGCATGGCGCCGGCCTGTATGACGATCTCAAAGACTTTGACTTTTTCGCCCGTGAAATTGAGCAAACTACCCGCAAGAATCAAATGGCCGGTCGACGAGATGGGTAGAAACTCCGTCAGCCCCTCGACGATTCCCATGATGATGATTTTTACGGCAAGCAGAATTTCCATGCAATTGGCAGACAAGAAAAGTAGAAGGTAAACCGTCGACACGGATCGCTGTGGTGGCAGTCATTCGTGAATTGCCACGCGACTGTACGTTCCTGTGAGTTACAACTATGTTGCAGGCTTGAAGCTTACCACGAGGCTGTTCTTGCGGGTCGTAATGCCAGTCGGGACGAAACGCTTTCCGGCCGCGACAAATGCATCAGGCGTAAAGGTGTACAAGACCTTCTCACCGATCAGATCTTCAGCGAGTTGGCTACCTAAACGCGCAAGCCGGCTTGTGTAGGTAGCCGTAGCGGGATCGAACCTGATATTCTCCAGGCGCGGCTCGGTCAGAATCACGACACGTCGCAACGGATCAATGCGCAAACCACCCGAAAGAAGTAGCTCGCCTTGCGAGGATGTTTTTATCAACGGTGGCTGAACACGCGCATCGAGTGCGAGAACGAGCCAATCGGATGCGGGCTGCAGTGATAATACCGGGCGACTGAGACTGACCTTGAAGAGATCAAAATAGCGCGCATTGAAAGGGGAATTTTTCTGTACTGATTGCTGCAGACGCGACAGCGGAATTTCAATCTCCTGCGGCGGCAGCACGCTGGCGCAGCCGGAGAGTAACGCCAGCAGCATCAGCGATGTCAAAACCAGCAAGGGCTGCACTTGCCGCCGACAACTCAAACCCAAGCTATTCAAGCTACTCGCCATGCATCACCCCCTATCTGGCAGCGGTAAGTAATTCCAGCTGCTGCAAATAATTCAAGGCCTGCTCACGATTGTCGCCACACATCTCTGTCGATGGCTTGAGGCTGACGCAGACTGCGGGCCGATCCGGATGGGCAAACAGCAGACAAGCCGATGCAGCATCAAGCTGCACACAACGAACACCTGCCGGTTTGCCCTTGGGCATACCGGGAATAGGCGAAGAAATCGAAGGTGCAATGCAGCAGGCAGCGCAGCCCTCGCGACAGGCGTGGTCGGACTTACTCATAACGTAGCGCCTGAATCGGCAGCAAGCGTGCGGCTTTGCGTGCCGGATAAAAACCAAAAAAGATACCGATCGCCGCTGAAAAACTCACCGCCAGCGCGATAGACGTACCGGATAACTGTGTCTGCCAACCTGCGAATTCGGCGATCATCCAGGATCCCCCGATCCCAAGCGCGATACCGATCAACCCGCCGACCAGTGAGAGCGTGACTGCCTCGACCAGAAATTGCGTAAGTATGTCAGCCGCACGCGCACCCACAGCCATACGCAAACCAATTTCACGGGTGCGCTCGGTG
>SYFN01000099.1 GCA_005800405.1 Burkholderiales bacterium | reverse complement strand
TCTTCTTCTTCGCGGCGTATTCTAGTTCGGAGAAACTAGTTTGCATGAGCAGTCTCGCTAGCAGGGGGCGTAGACGTAATTCTAAAAGAACAACTGCGTTACGGGAAGGCCTTCGGGGAATAAATCAGCGCTTCCTTAGATCTGGCCGCGAGCGCGACGGATGGTCGCTAAAATTACTTTCAGCGCGTACAGAACGATCACAGTACCTATCAGATCACCTGTGAACAGTGCGGCAAAGCCACTCACGATGTCGCCATGGACGGACCTGAGCGAATACCAACCCGACTGCAGTAACGCGTTCATGAATGCATAAATAAGGCTGAGGCTCGCGAGTTTTGCTGCATTGAGTTTTCCCAGCGTCGCGGACATGCCGTTCATCAGCGCGAGCCGGTAAACCAGATAAGGCGCGCCCGCAGAGATGCAGGCGGACACCATATTGGCAAACACACTCATGTCGCCATAGATCTGGACGGAGATGATCAAGGAGGCAATGAATAAACCCATTGCGCCTGCTGCGCCAAGCAGCAAGGTGCACAGCAGACGCACACCTACAGGTAGAAAAATCCAGTTGGCACCGCTGTGCAGCTCAAGCGTATTGAACAGCATCATGTTCAGGTGGAAGCACCCGAAATAAAGCGAAGCCGAAACAAAAATGAATATCAGCTGCAATGTGAACATTTTCTGTACAGCCGAAGCGGGTGACTGTGAGTTGGTTTCGGGCTAGAGTATAACCAGACTCTGGTGGAAAATTACGAAATTCTTCTTAAATTTATTACTAAGTGTTACTCTATTTGGGTCCGAGGGCGAGATACAGTCGTTCATAAAAAACGGCCTGATACACGCAGGCCGTTTTTCATTTTTATCTTTCAAACCGATTTTTTCGCACGTCCATTCGATTTTGTTGTCATCGTTGTGAGCTGCGTACTTGCAGCGCAGATGCCTGATTCAAGCTGATCGATTGCGTCTTGCGTGGTTTGGGTCATCTGACTGTAGCCAGTTGCTGCGTTATCGATGGCGGCCCTCAGAAGACTGATCGAGTTCTGCGACCCTTCGGGAGCGCTGCTACCAAGTCCGTCCAGCATCGAAACGATTTCGCGGCTGCTTTCGTTGACTTTGTCTTGCGTGATGCGCGCAAGCTGCTTGTGGGTGTCTGAAGCAATGCTCGACAGGTGGCGGACATAGGTCATCACAATATCTGCATGTGGTTGCACCTGGCTGCTGCTCACGGAAAGAAAATCTTGTGGGTCTTTTGTGCCCATCATTTGCTGTGCGCTGCCCAGAGTCATATCCAGACTCGCCCGGGCGGCCTGCAAATTGTGCCCCATGAGTTTTTCCATGGCCTCGATCATGGACTCGGTCATTGACGTGGCAAAGCCAAGTTGGGATGCGAGATGGGTGCGGGCGGCAGATGACAACAGGTCGGGCGAAATCATGAGAAAGGCTCCTGAGCGGTGAGATGAGACGACGGTAGATGTGCTGCAATGCAGCAGCGCGTATTCTTCAAAGCCGGCCTTGGCGTGTCAAGCTGAATTATTGCGCCGCATCAGGCTTATTTGATTTCATGTCAAAACGTCATTGGTGGCTACATTCGTGCTGAGCAAAGGTCTGGCGCCTTGTCCCGCGAATGTCGAAGCGGGGGTGCGTGCTAGACTCGCCGCTCTTGAGTTACCCCGCAGCGACCCGTGAGAGCTTTCTATAGCGACTGCTTTGTACTTCCTCTGCCAGACGGCCATCGCTTCCCGATGCAAAAGTACCGGATGCTGCGGGATGCCGTCGCCAGTAGCATGCCTTCGGTTTATCTTGAAGAGGCGCCGCATACGACGGATGGGGTGCTCGCACTGGCGCATCATCCGCATTACATTCATCGTGTCACCAGTGGTGCGCTTTCCTCGAGCGAGCAAAAAGCGATCGGTTTCCCATGGTCGCCTGCAATGGTCGAGAGATCAAGACGCTCTGCCGGGGCGACGATCGCAGCATGCCGCGCGGCGATTGCCGAGGGAACGGCCGTCAACCTCGCGGGTGGCACGCATCACGCCCAGGCGGATCGAGGCGAGGGATTTTGCGTCTTTAATGATGCAGCGATCGCCGTAAGACTGATGCAGGCCGAGCATCGGGTATCACGTGTTGCGATTGTTGATCTCGATGTTCATCAGGGTAATGGCACTGCATCGATACTTGCGAATGATGATTCGGTATTCACATTGTCACTGCACGGCGAGAACAACTACCCCTTCGAGAAGACCGTCAGTGATCTGGATGTTCCACTCCCTGATGAGACAGACGACGAAAGCTATCTTGAGCAACTTGAATCTGCTTTGGCGACTATGTTTGCGCGTTTCGAACCGCAACTGATTATCTATCTTGCCGGTGCCGATCCGCATGAGGGTGACCGTCTGGGTCGTCTGAAACTGTCTATGGAGGGGCTGGCGGCACGTGATCGCATGGTGCTCGATGCGGCAAAGGCGCGCAGTTTACCTGTTGCGCTGGCGATGGCCGGTGGCTATGGCAGAAATATCGACGACACCGTCGCTGTGCATATTCAGACGGTCAGCATTGCGGCAAGTTATTGCGTTGCACCGTTGGAGACTGTATGACGACGACGATCGTGTCAGAGCGCGGGCCATTACTGGACGCCGGCATGCCGTTGCTCTTTGTGCTGATCTGGAGCACGGGCTTTATTGTCGCCAAATTCGGATTGCACTATGCGCCTGTGATGACTTTTCTGCTGCTGCGCTACTTATGTGTGCTGCTGATTCTCGTGCCCGCATTGCTGCTGGTGCGCGCCCCGTGGCCTCATGGACAGGAGATGCACATCGCCATCGCAGGCGTGTTGGTGCAGGCCGGTTATCTATCTGGGGTGTGGTCGGCCATCAAGCTGGGAATGCCTGCGGGTCTGGCGGCATTGATAGTGGGTTTACAACCTTTATTGACCGCTTTCGGAGCCCGTTTTATTGGCGAACCTGTCCACGCACGGCAGTGGCTGGGACTGATTCTCGGACTGGTTGGTGTGGCCCTAGTCGTGTCGAACAAGCTCACAGCGACAGGCAGCTCGATCATCAATATCTCACTTTGTTTGTTTGCACTTTTATCGATCACGGCGGGTACGCTTTATCAAAAGCGGTTTTGTCCACGCTTCGATTTACGGTCGGGTGCGGTCATTCAGTTTACTGCATCGGCGCTGGTCACCTTGCCCTTTACCGTTACGCTTGAAAACCTGACGCCAAGTTTTGATTCAGTACAATGGACATCGGATTTCATCGGGGCGCTGTGCTGGTCGGTTTTTGCATTATCGATTGGTGCCATCTTCCTACTGTTTGCACTCATCAGAAAAAACGCAGCGACACAGGTGTCTAGCCTGATGTACCTGACGTCACCACTGACTGCCTTGATCGCGTGGCTTTTGTTTGGAGAAACGCTGTCGGTCATTGGTGCGCTGGGCATGTTACTGGCGGTGGTCGGTGTTGCTTTCGTCGTGAGGAAGTAAGGTTCTTGCCTGTGTAATCATTTCGAGAATATATATCGACAAGCGTGTCCCCTAGGATCATTAGAAAAAATTATGCGAGATAGCGCTAAAAACAGAACCTGCTTTCGTAATTTTCATCCGATTACAACGCGCTGGAGCGACAATGATGCCTATGGTCATGTGAACAATGTGATTTATTATCATTGGTTTGATACCGTGGTAAACCAATTCCTGATCGTTAATGGCACGCTCGATATTCATGCCGGCCGAGCCATTGCGTTGGTGGTGGAAACGCACTGCAATTATTTTTCTTCGGTGTCTTTTCCCGATCCTGTGACTGCTGGTCTCTGCGTCACTCGCCTCGGTGAATCCAGCGTGCGTTATGAAGTCGGGATATTCCGTGCTGATGAGGATATAGCATCGGCGCAAGGACATTTTGTCCACGTGTATGTTGACCGCGCCACACGCAAGCCCACGCCCATTCCCGAACCAGCACGTGTCCTTCTGCAATCGATTCAGATTGAAACAACGAAAGTCCAATCATGAATCAGTCGACCCACCAACAAGCCGTTGATCAGGCGATTACTTCGCGCCGCTCGATACGCGCCTTTCTCCCTACCCTGGTGCCGCGCGAAGAAATCGAAGCCTTGCTGGAAGTCGCCGCTCGCGCACCCTCGGGCTCGAATACCCAGCCCTGGAAAGTGTATGTGCTCACCGGGGCAGTAAGAAAACAACTCTCGGATGCCATTCTGAAGGTCTACCTGAATCCTGATGAAGCAGCATCGCACAAGGAGGAATATGTCTATTACCCTCGCGAGTGGGTTGCACCCTATGTCGACAGGCGGCGCAAGGTCGGCTGGGACTTGTATGCCTTGCTTGGGCTGACTCGAGGCAACAAGACCGGTATGCAGGCACAACACGGCCGTAACTATGCTTTCTTTGATGCGCCGGTGGGCTTGATTTTTACTGTTGATCGGGTACTGGAGCAGGGCTCTTGGCTGGATTACGGCATGTTCCTGCAAAACATCATGGTTGCAGCACGAGCGCGTGGTTTGGATACCTGCCCGCAGGCGGCTTTTACGCAGTTCCATCGGGTGATCGCTGATACATTGGGCTTGCCCGATAACGAGCAGCTTGTTTGTGGCATGGCACTCGGTTATGCCGACCATAGCAAGACGGAAAATACGCTCGTGACCGAGCGCGCTCCGGTTTCACATTTTGCAAAATTCATGGAGTAATCTCATGAAAAAAATTGCAGTCATTGCCGGTGATGGCATTAGTACTGAAGTGGTTCCCGAGGGCCTGCGCGTGCTGGACAGTGCAGCGCGCCGCTTCGATGTAGCGCTCTCTTTTGATCATTTTGATTTCGCCAGTTGCGATTACTTCGCGCGTCATGGGCAGATGATGCCCGATGACTGGAAGACGCAAATTGGTCGCCATGATGCGATTTATTTTGGTGCGGTGGGTTGGCCGGCGACCGTGCCGGATCACATCTCG
>SYFN01000098.1 GCA_005800405.1 Burkholderiales bacterium | reverse complement strand
TGTGCTTCTTCGACTGGCTGGTCAAAAGGCTTTGATACTAATGCACCTCAGCCATCCAACCCATTAATCAAAGTTGCACTTCGTCCTTGAATTCACCTATCAATAGAATCGATATTTTTTCTTTAATAAATTATTCGTTTGGTTTCCACGTTTTCCAGTATTTTGTTTTTTATAAAAATTAGTTGGGTATCACTCCGATTGATGTTTTTGATTTGAATGGGGTCCATTATTTTGTGCTCCTCATGGGGTTCTTAGGCAGTCTTGTGCTCGCGACCAAAGTCCTCACGGCTGTATTTCAGAGCATTCTTGATTTTTTCGAAGGGCCTTCTGATTGATTTGAGATCCTTGCGCGGGTAGATGCGCAGAATGGTGTTGCCGTTTTCGTCCGTCTTTTTCTTGATCAGGATAGGCTTGTCGAATTCTCGCGAAAGGCCACCAAATTCTATTTGAGCGGGCATTGTTTTCAATCTTTATTCCCTCAGTTTTAAAATTTCTCGCTGCGAAAAGCAATCTGGAAGTGTAATTAGTCTTGGGATAAAAATTTTTTTTAGAGAAAATTCGGCAGAAACGGTGGCCTGGAAGCGCATAATTTTATTTGCCGGAGGTGATTCTTGGTGTTCGTTGAGAAAAATTTGTTCCTTGGCTGATGCATCAGGCTAATTTTTGTTGTATTTGTGCCGAAGAAAAGCGAGGGATCTTGTTGCCAATAAATCGGTACGTATGCCCAATGTGATTTCTTTAAATGAGCCGCAGCGTGGCTAGGGCTAGGTGGGTATCAGCGGTAGCTGGGTTTCTGAGATGACTCGTGCCTGAGTTGCAGGTAGAGCTGATGTCTGGCGGGGTTGATTTTTTCTTCGACCATCGCCTTGAGGATGGCGCAATCCGGTTCCGCCACATGGTGGCAGTTAGTGAAGCGGCACTGGCCGAGCACGGGTTCGAATTCCGGAAACGCCCGCTCCAGCATGCCTTCGGAGAGGTGGTAAAGCCCAAATTCCTGAAAACCGGGTGAATCAATCACGCTGGATTGTTCATCCAGCGTATAGAGCCGGGTAAATGTGGTGGTGTGTTTGCCGGTATCTAGTCGCTGAGAAATTTCCCGAACAGCGATTTCCGCATCCGGCACCAGCAGATTCACCATCGAGGATTTACCCATGCCGGACTGGCCGATCAGGATGGTCGACTGACCTGACATCAGCGGCTGCAACATGGCCAGTGTTCCGGTCGGATCCGTTTTTGCACTGACTTCGTGTATCGGGCAACCCAGTCCTTGATAAAGCGCCAGCCTGTCGCGCGCTGCCGGCAGCAATCGCGTTATGTCGGTTTTATTCAGGATCAGGTGGGCCGTGATGCCGGCGGCATTGGCCGCGACCAGTGATCGCGATATCAGGTCATCGGAAAAGCCCGGCTCGGTTGCCATTACAACAAACAGTTGCGTGACATTGGCGGCTAGCAGCTTGGATTTGTATTGGTCGGAGCGATAGAGCAGGGTATCGCGCGGCAGGATTTCCTCGATCACTGCCTGATCGGATGATGTGGCCGTCAGGCGAACACGATCACCCGTGGCGACATCGTTCTTTTTGCCGCGTGTGACGCACTGCAGGGGTTTGCCGTCGGCATGAGCAAGATAATGTCGGCCGTGCGCGGCAACGATCAGTCCCTGCAGTTCATTCATGCGTCATTGAAAGCTGTGGTCGAAAACGGCATCGATCTTTGCGGCGCAAATAAAGTCGTTAACCGAGAGGCCGCCTTTCCTTTCATTGACCGAGTGTGTGCCGTAGCGGACTTCGCAGCGGCTGTAGTCGACAACGAGTTCAGGATGATGATCTTCTTTGTGAATGATCTCGGCGATCGCATTCACGAACGCCAGCGTCTGATGATAATCGCTGAACCGAAACAGGCGCACCAGCTTGCCGTCGTCATTAGCCCAGTCATTCAGTACGGCAAGTGCGGCGGCGATCTCGTCTACTGAAGCTGCCTGCGTCAGATGACGACAGGCTTCTTTCAGCAGCGACTCACGGGTGATCATCAGCCGGCAAGCAGCTTTTGCACCCGGATACTGGCGGGCGGATGGGAATCGTAGAAAGCCGAATGCAGAGGATCAGGCGTCAGCGTTGAGGCATTGTCTTCGTAAAGCTTGACCAGTGCAGAGATCAGGTCCTGCGAATTACTGTGCTTGGCCGCAAACGCATCGGCTTCGAATTCGTTTTTGCGTGATGTGATCGACAGCACAGGAGAGAACAGAAAAGTGAACACCGGTAGCGCAAACATGAACAAAATCAGCGCCATCGCGTCATTACTTGCCGCCATCATGGGTTCCACACCCAGTCCCTGATAAAACCAGACTTGATTTTTCAGATAGCCGAGCAGTGCGAGCAAGCCCAGCGAGGTCGCGAACATGACGCCGATGCGCTTGATCACGTGATTGAGCTTGAAATGCCCAAGTTCATGAGCGAGTACGGCTTCGATTTCATTGGGTGCCAGACGCGATAGCAGCGTATCAAAGAAGACGATGCGCTTGGCCGCCCCAAAGCCCGAGAAATACGCGTTGCCATGAGCACTGCGGCGCGAACCATCCATCACGAACAGACCTTTGCTGGCAAAGCCGACGCGCTGCATCAGGCCTTCGATACGCGAGCGCAGACTTTCGTCTTGCAGCGGCGTGAATTTGTTGAATAGCGGCGCGATCAGGTTTTGGTAAAAGCCCAGCATGAAAATCTGGAAGCCGCACCAGATCAGCCAGGCGTACAGCCACCAGAGTGCGCCGGCTTGTTCCATCAATGCCAACGTCACCCAGATCAGCGGCAGACCGATGACGGCGCCCACCAGTGTGTGTTTGAGCATGTCAGAGAAGAACAGACCCGGCGTCATTTTGTTGAAGCCAAATTGCTCTTCCAGACGAAATTGGTTGTAGTAGTCGAAGGGCAGATCAACCACGCTGCCAATCACCGTTACGGCGGCGATTAGACCCAGTTCGTACACCATGCTGGCTCCGGCTACATCGAATAGCGCCATCGACAGCCACTGCAGCCCCCCCAGAAGGGTGAAGCCAAGCAGCACCGCCGCGTTGACCACTAGCAGCACGATTTTAAGGCGCGTCTTGGCAATCGTGTAATCAGCCGCCTTCTGGTGTGCTGCGAGCGGAATCTTATGCGCGAATTGCGCAGGTACTGCATCGCGGTGCTGGGCAACATGTCTGATGTGGCGCGAAGACAGCCAAAGTTTGACGGCTAGCTTTGCGAGCAAGAAGGCGGCGAACAATAGTGAGAAGCTGTGCGGGTCCATACGGTGTCTATGAGAAAATGCCGGTTTTATGGTCCCCTTTATGAGGAGACCGGATCAGGAACAGATTATGTCACAAGCCTTTGAAGCGCATCCGGCATCCACAGCCGCTGTTCGTCCCAATGAAATGAATCTCGTGTGGATCGACATGGAGATGACCGGCCTTGATCCGGATAACGACCGTGTTATCGAGATTGCAGCGATCGTCACCGACGCGGAACTGAATATCCTTGCTGAGGGTCCGGTCTTTGTCATTCACCAGGCCGATGAGGTGCTCGACAAGATGGATGCGTGGAACAAGGGTACCCACGGCCGCTCGGGCCTGATTGACAAGGTTCGAGCATCCACCGTCACCGAGGATGAGGCAGGCGCGCAGATGATGGACTTTTTGCGGCAGTACGTCCCGGCGGGGAAGTCACCGATGTGCGGAAATTCGATTTGCCAGGACCGGCGTTTCATGGCGCGCCACATGCCCAAGCTGGAGCAGTTTTTTCATTATCGGAATGTGGATGTCTCCACGATCAAGGAGCTCTGCCGTCGCTGGAAACCCGAGCTCATCAACGGTTTTAAAAAACATCAGATGCATACGGCTCTGGCGGATATTCGCGAATCGGTCGAAGAACTGCGCTACTACCGCGAGTATTTCATCAAACTCTGACAAGCTTGGTGGCCATGATCTCGCCTACCGGCAGCCGAACCAGCTCGGTTCAGCCCACATCGCTGCGCGTGAAATTACTGCGCACGTCTGGCCTGCCAAAAGCGGCGTATCTGCGGGATCGATGCTTCGATTTCAACCGCGAGCTTGTGGCACTTCAGCGGGTCGTCAACCAGTCCAAGTTCTGCCTCATCAATCTCTTCCGCGCCCAGCAGATTAAAGGCGCGCAGCAGACCGCTTTGTGGTGAATCGCGCAAGGCCTGCCAAGCTTCGTTGCGCAGTTTCACACCCTCCAGAAATCCCCAGGCCCAGGCTTCGGCATCTAGCAGGGATTTACCTCTCCATTGCAGCTCGCAAAACAGGGGCTCGAAATCGGCAGGCGCGACCTCGAGAGTCACTTCAATATCTTCCAACGTGCGCGTCATCAGATGCGTGATTCTTTGTTCTGCCTGCGAACTGTCGAAGACGGGGATGCCCTCGGGATCCGTTCCCCAGACCGCCGATAACCATTCAGAGAAAGGAATTTTTTCCGGACCAATGGCAATCGCGGTCAAAAAACCATGCAAAGCGTCCATGGTCATTGCATCGTCGCTGCACTGGTCTGACATTAGAAAGCGATCCAGTTCATCGAATTCCTGTTCTGATAGCAAAGGGTCGGTTTGCATAGGTAGATCGTCAAGTCATCAGCCCACAGTGTAACCGTTGCGGCAAACCCGCAGCGCAGAGGTGCGTTGAGACTACAATGCGGTCATGACTCCTCTGCCGCCAGCTTCTTTTTCCGAACTCTCTCCCGATATGGTGCTTGACGCACTGCAGTCCCTCAATTTGCATGGTGATGGACGTTTACTTGCGCTGAATAGTTATGAAAATCGTGCCTATCAGGTTGGTATGGAAGACACTGCACCTGTCATTGTAAAATTTTACCGACCCGGTCGCTGGACTGATGCTGCGATTCAAGAAGAACATCAATTCGTCGATGCACTGTATGCACAGGAAATTCCGGTTGTGCCGGCAATATGCATCGCAAACGATACCTTGCATATGCATCAAGGCTATCGCTTTGCTGTTTTCCCGAGGCAGGGTGGTCGCGCGCCCGAGCTGGATCGTGATGAGACCCTGGTGCAGATGGGCCGTCTGATGGGGCGCATTCACGCGGCGGGTGCTGGTAATTCGTATCAGCACAGACCCGCGCTTGATGTGGTGAGCTTTGGTGATGAACCCCGTGCCTGGCTTCTGGACCACCACTTGATTCCAACAGATTTGCTCGATACTTGGCAGAGTGTGACGGCACAGGCTCTCGAGCGTGTGGGGCATTGCTACGAGCGCGCCGGAGACCTGCGCTATTTGCGCTTGTATGGCGATTGTCATGGCGGGAATGTGCTGTGGACGGATGATGGACCTCACTTCGTCGATTTTGATGACAGTCGTAGCGGACCTGCGGTCCAGGACTTGTGGATGCTGCTCTCGGGTGAGCGTCAGGAGCGCAGCGCGCAGCTAGCCATCCTGCTGGCGGATTATGAAGATTTTTTCGAGTTTAATCCGCGCGAGCTGCATCTGATTGAAGCACTCAGAACCCTTCGCCTGCTGCATTATTCCGCGTGGCTGGCCAGACGTTGGGATGATCCAGCTTTTCCTGCTGCGTTCCCCTGGTCCAATACGGTGCGTTACTGGCAGGACCGCATTCTGGAATTGCGCGAGCAGATTGCATTGATGGACGAGCCACCATTGTGGCCGCTTTGATCAGAGTCAATTTTTTCTGTTCCCGATTTTGATAGTCTCAGGCAAACAGCTGACCTGAAAGGACGCATCATGTTTCGCAAATTACTCATTCCGACAGACGGCTCGGCGCTGTCTGAAAAATCTGCGAAAGCCGCACTTGCGTTTGCATCTGCAACGGGAGCATCAGTGGTGGGTCTCTCGGTGGCACAGCTCTATCCCTTCATGCTCATGCCCGAAGCTGGCGCGATGGTGGATCTGAGTTCGTATGAAGAGATTCAAGACAAGACCGCTCAGCAAGCAATGCAAAAGCTGCAGGCCATGGCCGTAGACGCAGGCGTTACTTGTGAAGTGCTGTCGACGCGCGGCGTGCATCCTTACGAAGAGATCATCAAGACCGCCGAAAGTCACGGCTGCGATTTGATCTGGATGGCCTCGCACGGCCGCAAAGGCTTGGATAAATTATTACTGGGTAGCGAGACGCAGCGAGTGCTGTCACATGCACGCGTAGCGGTACTGGTCTACCGTGATCCGGACACCAAATGACATCGCCAGGACTAGTGCGCCATGAGTACGGGCAGCGTCATTGATTCAAGCACTGTCCGAGTTGCACCACCCAGCAGGATTTCCCGAAAACGTGTGTGGCCGTAGCCACCCATCACCAGCAGATTAGATCCCTGATCAGCGCAGAGCGACAGCAAGGCATTCCCGATATCAATATCGGTGCGGCGACTGATGACATTGACTACCACACCATGTCGTGCCAGATAAACCACAAGATCACCCCCGGCCACTTCTCCATGGGCTTCATCTTGTGCTGATGCATTGAACACCACCACATCGACCATGGAAGCCGTTTGCAGTAATGGCAATGCGCCGCTCACTGCGCGGGTTGCGGTGATGCTGGCATCCCAGGCGATCAGTGCGCGCGATAGGGGCTTGATTTTCTGGTTCGCGAAAGGCACGATCAGTACAGGATGTGCGCTCTGCATCAGCATTGAAGCGGGGAAATCTGACATCAAGCCAGGCATGGGATCCTCCGGATCAAATTGCCCGATCACGGCCAGGTCAGCGTAGCGTGTTTGAATCCCCATGCCGGCGGCTGGATCGTCATCGATCAGTCGCGATTCCAATGAGGTCACACCCGCCATACGGGTACTTTCTTCAAACTGTCGCAGTGCGTGCCGTGCATGGTCACGTAATGCATCCACATGATGCAATAGCACTGGATCCGGCGGGCGTATGGGATTGTCCTGAAAGACGAAACGTGAAATTCCCGTCATTGCTGTACTGATCAGGTGAGCGTCGTGTGCGATCGCGAGTTGGGCAGCCAGATCAATGCGCGTGGTGGCTTGTCTTGATGTATCAACGTGAACGAGGAGAGTTTTGAAATTCATCGTGACTCACTTTTTAATGTGCTTCTACAGATTCAAGACGCTGGATCCCAGCGCACGCCGGGATCCAGCGTCTTTCAATGCGTATTCGATGAATCAAGGAATACCGATCAAATCATTGCGGCATGCCAGCATCACCTGTCTTGTTTTAACTCTAAGATTTATCGTCACCAGCGTCCAGCACCCGATCGCATGACCGTTCCGGTATTTTTGAAAATTTTGATTCAAGTCAATTAATCAATTCCCCGAATTTTACAAATATCACCATAATCACCGAATGAGCTTGCGTAACCTGGTCCACCTCTTTTCTCCTACATCAGTGGTGTTGATAGGCGCCACTGATCGTCCACAAAGTGTAGGCGCCACGGTCTGGACCAATCTGTCCAGAGGCTATGCAGTGCGAGGTGATTCAGATCTGATGGCGGTGAATCCTCGTCTGACACGTCTACAGAAATGGCCGGTCTATCCGGATGTCGTTAGCTTGCCGCAAACACCCGAACTGGCTGTGATTGCAACACCACCGGCCACCGTGCCTGGACTGATTACATAGCTGGCACAGCGGGGAACGCGCGCTGCCGTGGTTTTGACTGCAGGTATGGATGGCGATCATGGTGATGGACGCACGCATCGGCAAGCGATGCTCGATGCCGCCAAGCCTGATGTGTTTCGTATTCTTGGACCGAATTGTGTCGGCCTACTGGTGCCCGCCTTGCGACTCAATGCCAGTTTTGCACCAACCGATGCATTGCCGGGCAAAGTGGCCTTCGTTTCGCAGTCGGGGGCGCTGGTGACTGCCGTGCTTGATTGGGCGAGAGCGCGCGATATTGGCTTTTCGCATTTCATTTCGCTCGGTGATGCAAGCGATGTCGATGTCGGCGATGTGCTTGATTATCTGGCCACGGATCCGCACACGCAATCCATTCTTTTGTATCTGGAAGACATTCGCAATGCACGCAAATTCATGTCGGCGGCGCGTGCTGCCGGACGTAACAAGCCCGTCGTGATTCTCAAGGCCGGTCGCGTACCCGAAGGTGCGCGTGCAGCAGCCTCGCACACCGGAGCGCTGGCAGGCCATGATGCTGTGTACGATGCGGCAATCCGTCGCGCTGGTCTGCTGCGCGTTCTGACAACCGAGGCCTTGTTTGATGCCGTTGAGACCTTGGCAAGAGCACGACCACTGATCAGTGAATCGCTGATCATTCTGACCAATGGTGGTGGCCCCGGTGTCATGGCTACCGATGCACTGATGCTGTCGGGCGGGGAGCTTGCCACACTGTCCGAACCGACCATCACTGCGCTTGACAAGGTGTTGCCCTCAAATTGGTCGCGTGGCAATCCTGTCGACATCATTGGTGATGCGCCAGTTACCCGATATCAGCAGGCGCTTTCTATCCTGCTCGAACATCAGTCATTGAACCCTGTACTTTTCATTCATGCGCCAACCGCGATTGTGCCCAGCGCAGATATTGCACGAGTACTCGCGCCGGTGATAGAGCAATCCCATCATCACGTCATCGCTTGCTGGATGGGCGGTGCATCAGTGGGCGAGGCTCGTCAGATATTCTCAGAGGCAGGGTTACCGCATTTCGGTACCCCTGAGGATGCTGTACAAGGTTTTATGCAATTCGTGGAGTACCGGCGCAATCAGCGATTGCTGATGCAAGCGCCATCGATAAGCACGCCCTATGATGATCTGGATTTGCCAGCGGCACGCGCTGTGATCGATCGTGCACTGGCTGAGGATCGGACGATGCTGACAGAGCCCGAGGCCAAGATGCTGATGCAGGCCTGTCACATACCGATTGCAGAAATCCATGTTGTGCATTCACCGGAGGAAGCGGCAGTCATGGCAGAGGCGATCGGATTCCCGGTTGCTGTGAAGCTGCTGTCACCGGATATTTCGCACAAGACTGAAGTTGGTGGTGTTGCGCTGGATCTGGACTCTGTTACAGCGGTACAAGAGGCGGCAAGAGCGATGCCACAACGGCTTTCGTTACTGCGGCCTGACGCGAAGTTGAAAGGTTTTTCAGTGCAGCCGATGATACGCCGCCCAGATGCGCAAGAACTCATCGTTGGCATCACCTCCGACCCAGTTTTTGGCCCCGTGCTCCTGTTTGGTCAGGGTGGCATTGCTGTCGAGGTGCTACAGGATCATGCGCTCGCACTGCCACCGCTCAACGATGTGCTGGCGCGCGGCATGATCATGCGTACCCGGGTATCGAAACTGCTCGCAGGCTACCGGAATCGGCCGGCAGCGGACATTGAGGCAATCAGTCGGGTACTGATCCAGGTCGCCCATCTGGCTGCTGAGTTGCCCGAGGTCGCTGAACTCGATATCAACCCGCTGCTCGCCGATGCCAGCGGCGTAATCGCTCTGTATGCGCGCGTGCTGCTCAAGCCGCTGCATCTGCATCATCCGCATGATCGGCTCGCGATTCGCCCCTATCCGCAGGCGCTGGAAGAGGTCGTGCAGTGGCGTGGTGCCGCATTGACACTCCGTCCGATCAGACCAGAGGATGGCGACGCGCACCTGAAGTTCTTCAGTTTGCTTGATCCTGTCGATGTGCGTTTTCGCATGTTCAGTACTGCGCGTGAACTTCAGCCCTCGCAGCTGGCGCGAATGACACAAATTGATTATGACCGCGAGATAGTCTTTGTCGCTGTCCAGCGCTGTGAAGATGGCAGCGACGAGACACTGGGTGTGGTACGCGCGGTAGCAGACCCGGACAACATCAATGCTGAATTTGCGATCATCATTCGTTCCGGCCTCAAAGGTCTGGGCCTGGGTCAGATGCTGATGACCAGGCTGCTTGCGTATTTTCGCCAGCGAGGTACGCAGGCAATTATTGGCGAAGCGCTCAGCGATAATCATGCGGTGATTGAGTTATCCCAAAATTTGGGCTTTGAAATGCACAGTCGACCCGGTACGGGTACCGTTGAACTGAGATTGTCGCTGAACTGATCAGCGAGCTCATGCAATCCAGACCACAACACCAATTCATCCCGCCGGTAGATTGATTCAGCAATAGCTTTGGTTACCTCGATTATTTGCAGTCAGCACGGTAGTTTCAATCGGGGTTGAAACACTTATCTAGGGAAGCGCTGATTTATTCCCCGAAGGCCTTCCCGTAACGCAGTTGTTCTTTTAGAATTATGTCTACGCCCCCTGCTAGCGAGACTGCTCATGCAAACTAGTTTCTCCGAACTAGAATACGCCGCGAAGAAGAAGATCA
>SYFN01000097.1 GCA_005800405.1 Burkholderiales bacterium | reverse complement strand
GAAATCGTCCAGATGGCACGTGACTCCGGGGCCAAGCGCGTGATTTTTGCATCTGCCGCGCCACCAGTAAAGTTTCCGAATGTGTACGGTATCGATATGCCCACGCGCAGTGAGCTGATCGCGCATGGCCGCACCGAAGAACAAGTGCGTCGTGAGATCACGGCAGATGCACTGGTTTATCAGGATATCGACGCGCTAAAGTCTTCCATCACCGATGTCAACCCCATGCTGAAGAAATTCGAGGCATCGTGCTTTGACGGTGACTACATCACGGGGGATATCTCGCGTGATTATCTGGATCGCATCGAATTCGCACGTGAAAATCCCAAGGCTGTGATCGAAGATGCGGTTCGCACTCAGCTGAATCTGAACCTTGCCCAGATCGAATGATCGCCGCCTGTTGCTGATGAACGATCAAAAGAAATTCGGTTTTACCACCACCATTCTGCATAGCGACCGGCAGAAACCCATTGAGCATGGATCGCTCCACAAGCCGATTCACACGGCGGTGGCCTATGGCTATCGTGATGCACGCGAGCTGGCCGATGTATTTCAAGGGAAACGTCCCGGCTACCGATACGGCAGGCAGGGTAATCCCACCGTCTCTGCGCTCGAAGAGAAAATCACGCGCATGGAAGATGGCTTGGCCACGCTGTGTTTTTCCGCGGGTATGGCGGCTGTCGGTGCGCTGGTGCAGGCCTTGTTGCGTCATGGTGATCACGTCATCTCATCGTCCTATTTGTTCGGAAATACCAACAGCCTGTGGCAAACCGTTCAGCTGCAGGGCATGCCTGTCAGCTTCGTCGATGCGACGAAGGTAGAAGCCGTTGAGCAGGCGCTGACGCCAGCAACGCGGATGGTGTTTGTCGAGACCATCGCCAATCCGCGCACGCAGATTGCTGACCTCGAGAAGATAGGCGCGCTGTGCCAAGCGCGCGGTATTCTTTACGTGGTCGACAACACGACTACGTCGCCTTATTTGTTCCGGCCCAAAAAAGTCGGTGCCAGTATCGTCATCAATGCGCTGACCAAATCCATTGGGGGTCATGGCAATGCGCTCGGGGGGAGTTTGACTGACACGGGTCTTTTTGACTGGACCAACTACCCGAATATTGCAGAGAACTACAAGCGCTTCGCACCAGCACAACGGGGACTGGCTCAGTTGCGTGCCAAAGCATTGCGCGATTTTGGCGGTGCGCTCGGTCCCGAAGCTGCGCATCATCTGGCGGTGGGTGCGGAAACCATGGCGCTGCGCGTTGAGCGGGAATCGGCGAGTGCGATGGCCTTGGCAAAGATGTTGTCCGCCGACGATCGTGTGGCAGCGGTGTATTACCCCGGATTGTCGTCTCATCCACAGCATGCGATTGCTGCTTCGCTCTTTCGCGCCTACGGTGGCTTGCTGAGTTTTGAGCTCAGCGACGGTATCGATTGTTTCGACTATCTCAATCGTCTCCGACTTGCCATACCTGCCAGTAATCTGGGTGATACGCGAACGCTGGTCATCCCGGTCGCGCACACGATTTATCATGAGATAGGACCGGCGCGTCGCGCCAACATGGGCATTGCAGAGTCGTTGATTCGTGTTTCCGTTGGCATTGAAGATGCCGACGATTTGCTCGAAGATTTCCGACAAGCGCTCGAGGCCTGAATCCGGATTCTTGGCGACCTCTCACGGCGCTTGGGTTTTCGCCGCCTGGCGGCTCAGCCAGCTGACGCCCTCGGGCATTTCGAATGACTGTAACCGCTCGATCAGCGCTGACGCATCTGGTTCGTTGAACAGCAAGCGCGCGTGTTCTCCACGTACGAAACCTTCGCGTACCTGATGCGCGAGAAAATCCACCAGTCCGTCATAAAAGCCGTTCACATTCAGCAGCCCAATGGGCTTTTCATGAAAGCCCAGCTGCGCCCAGGTCAGTGTTTCGAATAGCTCTTCCAGTGTGCCAAGGCCACCGGGCAGGGCGATGAAAGCATCTGCATGCTCGGCCATCAGTGCCTTTCGCTCGTGCATGTCTTTGACGATCAGCAGTTGGCTGATGTGCTGATGACCTACCTCAGTATCCATCAGTGCTTTTGGTATGACCCCAATGACATTACCGCCCACATTCATTACCGCATCCGCAACGATACCCATGAGTCCGACCCGCCCCCCACCATAGACGAGTGTGATCTGCTGATCGGCCAGGACCTTGCCAAGTAAGCGCGCTGCTGCTGCATGGGCGGGCGCGCGGCCGCTGGAGGCGCCGCAATAAACGCAAATGGTGCGAAGTTTGATTTTCACGAATTCAGAGACCGTAGAGTTGGTGCGCGATCATAACCGACCGTGGTTGTGAATCTGTTGGCAATCATTCTGCGTCAGTCGCCTTTGTAAATGTGGCGGGAATTGATCAATCGTGACCAGAGTCAGGAAGACACTGTTGTCAATATAAACATGATAATCAGGGGTTTAGCCAAGTAATTTTCTCGTAAAAAACACCATTAATAGAACAGCAAGGGCACCGCCTATGGTTCGGGTGCCGTATAATCCGGAACTTCAAAACGGTCCGGCCTGAATCGCAACCGATGAGTAAAGAACCCAAGCTCTCGTTTAAACAACAACAACTGATCGTCCGCGAGAACGCCATCGTCGATGCAACGAACACGTTGCTCGCGAAAAAAGGTTTTGACCTGATGACGATGGACGAGGTGGCAGCCGAAGTTGGTATTGCCAAAGCCAGCCTCTACAAGCACTTTCCGTCGAAAGAAGCACTGGCCGCTGCCGCGATGATCCGCTTGCTGGAGAATACCCTGGCCTTCGTTCGGGGCATGGCCACGGATCGTGCGCCGATAGACCAACTCAAAGATGTATTGCAGTGGGCGCTGGAAATCCGCATGAAGGGCGGCTTGCCGACCCTGCCCGCAGAAAACACCAGTCTGCGCGAAGCACTACTGAACAACACCCGCTACATCAGTCGTTTAATGGACCTCAACGAGTTGATGGGCGAACTCATTGAGCGCGCACGCGCAGACCGCAAGATCCGCAAAGATCTGCCCACCGAGGTGGTTCTGTTTACGATTTACGCGCGCTCTTGCGATCCGACGCTCGACTACCTGCGAAGCAACGAACAGTACTCTGGTGACGAGGTGATCAATTTCCTGCTGAGCACCTGCTTTGACGGGCTAGCGTGATCTCCGTCATCAACAGAGCCATCACGTCGCTGTCAAAACCCAGCGCCACATGACCAATCAGGTCGACTTCGATATTCGTAGCACCAGGTAATTGCGCCGACTGTTGCGGCGATACGATATTGTCGTGACGCGAATAAATCGATCTCATCCTGGCTCGTACGGCCGGACTTTCTGAGCTCGCCAGAACGGTCAGCCAGTGATTCTCTCTGCTGGTGCCGCTGACGGGCGGCAGCATTTGTCTCGCATTTTCCCCCATGCCATACCCGGCCAATGTGCTGCCGAAATGCGGCGTGCCAAGCGTGATCATGCATTCGAGCCGTGCGGCACCGTAACGCCGTAGCCACGCACGAGCTGCCAGACCGCCCATGCTGTGACCCACAATGACGATCGTTTCAACGCCGTTGTCGCGACAAAGCTGTTGTGCTGATGTTTCGATCAGTTCTGCATAGTCGTCAACGCTGCCAAGCAGGGGTTCCAGATCTACCGCTGCGTGGCTGACGCCGAACTGCGTGAGTTGCTCGCTCAGAGGTTTCCAAAAACCGCTGTTGGCGCCATAGCCGTGCAAGAGCAGTACCGGTGGGTCGGCGTCTCCGGCAAAGTGAATGTGAAACGGACGGGCCAGCGGAAACAACTGAAACCAGCACACCATGCTGTACCAGAACTCTTGCAGCATTCTGGCTGAGGCAGCGGTTAGCGGTGCGCGCTGGCCGTTACCCATCGGTTGTCGGAGCGCACCTGATAGAAAAAAATTATTGAAAATGATGCTCGCTCTGAGTAGCTTCATCATCGCGATGGCATAAAGAAATCCGATCGTCAGCGTATCAGCCCAGCCCAGAGATAAAAACAGCGTACTCAGCCCCGCCAGCGTCAGTAACTGCAGCAGGATCATGAAACGAGTGAGCCGGGCGATCATGCTGAGAGTTTGCTCATGCAGGGCCGGCAGATTGATCGGCAGCTTTGACTGGCGGCAGCCGAACCAGGCGAGTGCCTGCCAGCCGGTCATGCAGGAACTGTCGGTCGGGATGGAGAAAAACCGCAAGAATCCACAGCGCCATGTTCAGCGCGGGGAATAGCACCAGCATCCAGCCCTCTGCATGCAGATAGCGTGCTGCCGCCAGACCAGGCAAGAACCAGAGCCACGCCCCGACGTAGCGCAACGCAGCGTGCTTTAGGGATAGAGCGCTACCTTCGCGAGTCAGCAGGCGTATTCGCCATGTCTTCATCGCCAATGTTTGTCCGCCATGCCGCCAGAACCAGCAGAAATAAATACCCAGCACCAGAAACAGCCAATATTGAAGATCATCTCGCCGATAAAGCGCGTGACGTTGCTCCAGCAACGCGTAAAACGGCAAAGTCGCAGCAAACAGGACAGAGAGCATCAACATGGTTTCGTACACCATGACCATTAAGCGGCTTTTGACAGAGGCAGTTGGTAAAGCGTCGGGTTGGAGATCGTTCACGGGTGTATTGAGCGGGCAATTGCCCCGAAATGGGTGCGGCGGGGCGAGCAAGACAGAAATGTTCCATTGTACGTCGCACAGGATGGCCGGATCGGAGCGGTATCTTCAGGGGCCTTGTTGTTAAGCTTTTGTGGGTCGTGTCGAGGCCAAACCGCTTGATTTCAAAGGCTTTTTCCAAGATTTCACTTGACCTTCGTGCTGCAACGCATTAACGTATTGTTCCCCTCGCCACCGCGAGGGACATTTTTTGGCCTGCCCCGGTTTGCCCATAATGCCAACCGGGCCGCAGCGCCACTTTCATCCGAAAGCAGTTTGCTCTAACCCACGCCACAAGCGTGAGGGATCGATCGCTACCGCACGAGCTCAGGCTGAACGAGTTGCGCTGCGCGTCGGTTTGAAATGCGTCGTAGTGCGCGGGACGGATCGGCGTGACCGCACAAAAAAGGAATGCCAGCAGTGTGCCATCGTTATCGTTCTCGCCAGGAAAGAGCATCCGATCAATTTCCAATGGACCTTGAAAGGAAGCAGCAATGAGTTCCGAAATCACGGGCGCCGACATTGTCGTCCGCTGTCTGGCCGAAGAAGGCGTCGAACATGTGTTCGGCTACCCTGGCGGCGCCGTTCTCTACATCTACGACGCCATTTTCAAGCAGGACAAATTCCAGCACATTCTTGTTCGTCACGAGCAGGCGGCTATTCACGCGGCAGATGCCTATTCGCGCAGCTCGAACAAGGTGGGTGTGGCACTGGTGACTTCCGGTCCCGGCGTCACCAATGCGGTGACGGGTTTGGTGACTGCATACATGGATTCCATTCCGATGGTGATCATTTCCGGGCAGGTACCGACCCACGCGATTGGTCAGGATGCCTTCCAGGAATGCGACACCGTTGGTATCACCCGACCCTGCGTCAAGCACAACTTTCTCGTCAAGGACGTCAGAGACCTGGCGATGGTGATGAAGAAGGCGTTTTATATTGCGACCACCGGTCG
>SYFN01000096.1 GCA_005800405.1 Burkholderiales bacterium | reverse complement strand
TTCATTCACCAGCATGAAGTGGGTATTGATCCAGGTACAGCCATACTGCAACTGGCGCGCGATATTCATCGCCTTTGAGACATCGGATGTCCAGACACTGGATGCGAGCCCATACTCAGAGTCATTGGCCCATTGCACCGCCTGTGTGTCATCGTCGAAGCGTGTTACCGAAACGACTGGGCCGAATACTTCACGCTGTACGATCTCGTCTTCCTGCAACGCACCAGCGATCACGGTGGGCTCATAAAAAAATCCGGCGCCTGCGCGTACCTTGCCTCCGGTCGTCACTTGCATATGCCCCGCCATTTGCGCGCGTTCGACAAAGCTGGCGACACGGTTACGCTGACGATCAGAAATCAAAGGCCCGATCTCAACACCCTCCTCTTCCTGAGTGCCTGCCTTGATGGTGGAGACCGCAAGAGTTAGGTCAGCCACCAGTTTCTCGTAAACCTTGGGTCCCGCGTAAATACGACAGGCCGCCGTGCAATCCTGTCCGGCATTGTAATAACCGAAGGTACGCACGCCCTCCACCACGGCAGCAATATCCGCATCATCAAGCACGATGACAGGTGCTTTGCCACCCAACTCCAGATGGGTGCGCTTCAAGGTGCCTGATGCCGCCTGCAGTATCTTGCGACCTGTCGCAACATCGCCCGTAATCGACACCATGCGTACTTTAGAATGCTCGACCAACGACTGACCAACACTCATGCCCTTGCCGCAGATGACGTTGAGCACACCAGGCGGCAGAATACCGGCCGCAAGCTGGACAAAATACAAAGCAGTCAGCGGCGTCTGCTCACTGGGCTTGAGCACGACAGTATTACCCGCAGCGATCGCGGGAGCGACCTTCCATGCGGCCATCAGCATCGGGTAATTCCACGGGGCGATAGAACACACGACACCCACCGGATCGCGCCGGATCATGCTGGTATGCCCCGCCAGATACTCACCCGCCGCAGTGCCGCTCATGCATCGCGCGGCACCCGCAAAGTAGCGGAAGCAATCTACGATGGCAGGAATCTCGTCGTTGAGCGCCCTATCGTAAGGTTTACCGCAATTGAGCGACTCCAAACGTGCGAAAGTTTCAGCATGGTCCTCGATGGCGGATGCGAGCGCGAGGAGCAAACCAGAACGCTCGCCTGGCGTGGTCTGAGACCAGCTGGCAAACGCGCGCTCAGCGGCAGTAACCGCACGCGACACTTGCTCGGGTGAGGCTTCCGGCACGTTGCACAGCGCGGCACCGGTCGCAGGATTAATAACAACTTCGATCGCTCCCTCGCCTTGCTCTGCGTGATTATCAATCAGCAGCGCAGTAGGAAAACTGATCTGGTTTTCAGCAGGATGTCCCATGGATTTATCTCCTTGTGTCAGCGTTATCTTCGGGCGTTGTCGTCGCCGGCCTGGGTGAGCCAGTAGGCGGCAATAATCGGTATAAAGGTCAAGCCAATGATGAAGACTGCGACAACATTGGTCACGGGTCGCTGTCGCGGCCTTATAAGTTCCTGCAACATCCAGATCGGCAAAGTGGTTTGCTGACCTGCGGTGAAGGTGGTCACGATCACCTCATCGAAGCTCAAGGCAAACGCCAGCAGCGCACCTGCGAGCAGCGCCGAGCCCAACTGAGGCAGGATCACATGATAAAAAGTCTGAAACGCATTAGCGCCAAGATCCAACGAGGCTTCCAGTAGAGAGGGACTCAAGCGGCTCAATCTTGCAACTGCATTGTTGTAGACCACCACAACGCAAAAGGTCGCATGACCAATCACGATGGTCCAGAAACTGAATGGAATATCAGCAGCATAATAAGCCGAACGTAAGGCAATACCGGTAACAACCCCTGGCAAAGCAATCGGCAAGATCAACAGCAGGGAAATTGCATCACGACCAAAAAAACGAAATCTTGCAAGCGCACCCGCAGCAAACGTACCCAATATCAGCGCAATACCCATCGACCACAAAGCAACCTGCACCGAGAGCCCCACGGCGCTCCAGACATCCTTACGCGCCAGCGTAACAGCGAACCACTGCGTGGTCAGATCGGGCGGTGGGAAAACATAGCTTTTATCTTCACTGCTGAACGCATACAAAATGATCAATGCGAGTGGCACGTGCAAAAACAGCACGCCGCCGAGCGTGGCGAGTTTCAAGCCCGTTGATGCGCGCGGCAGATGATAGGTTTCAGAGCGCATCGAAAGCCCCGCGTTTTTTGGCCAGCCACAAGTAGATCGCTATGATCAGAATCGGTGCAATTGAAAATGCGGCTGCAAAGGGCAGATTGCCAGCGAGGCCCTGTTGCCGGTATACCACTTGCCCTATATAGAGCGTGGAATTTCCTACCACCTGAGGGATGATGTAATCGCCCAGCGTCAGAGAAAATGAAAAAATTGAACCCGCTGCAACACCGGGCATCGCCAGCGGCAGAATCACTGTCCAGAAGGTACGACGAGGCGGTGCGCCCAGGTCGGCTGAGGCTTCCAGCACCGATGCAGGAATTCGCTCTATCGATGCCTGTATGGGCAAAATCACGAACGGCAACCACATATACACAAATACCATGAAGGTACCTAGCGAAGAAAAACTCAGGGAGTTACCACCGATAACAGGCGTCGACAGTATCGACTCCAGCAGCCACTCCAAATGACACTGCGTGACGAGCCACGCAATCGCACCCTCTTTGGCCAGCAGTAACTTCCAGGCATACAGACGCACCAGATAACTCGACCAAAGGGGCAACATGACAGCGACGTACAAAATCGCCTTGGTACTGCCACGCGCATAGCGCGCCATAAAATAAGCAATCGGAAAAGCTATCACAACGCTGGTCAGCGTCACCATGGTCGCCATGATGACGCTACGACGAATCACATCCAGATTTGCTGGCTCGAACAACGCAATAAAATTTTGCAGTCCAATTTCATAAACGATCGTGCCGGAAAAATCATCCAGCCGAAAAAAACTCTGGGCCAGCAAACTAAACAATGACCCAATATAAATCCCGCCAAACCACAAAAGCGGCGGTATAAGCAAAATGAGCAAAAGCATGCTCTGGCGCTGAAACAGGGCTGCAGAGAGGCGATCACCAAGGCTCACCGAGGAACGATGGCCAAACTGCATGGCTGGCAGCCCTGCGCCACTCATCTCACACCCGTCTCATTGAGGTGGTGAATCGCAGACTCATCCCAATGCAGATGCACCGTATCGCCTGCGGCAGGCAGCACACTATCGATCGCCAGATCAGCGATGAGTACCGAACCCTGATCACAGCGGATTTTTGCGCGCCAAAAAGAACCGAAATACTGCATATTTTCAATGGCACCGCGAACGCGAGCATCCGCATGCTCTCCAAGACGTATACGCTCGGGACGAATCATCGCAGCGGCGCTACCAGTCAGCCGCTGAGAAGCTTCAGCTTCAAGCACATTAGCTGCACCCAGAAATTCGGCAACAAAACGAGTCTCAGGCCGCTCATACAAACCCGTCGGTGTATCGATCTGCTCAAGACGGCCCCGATTGAACACACCGATCCTGTCGCTCATGGACAGTGCCTCGTGCTGATCGTGCGTCACCAGCACGAAGGTAATCGCCAGACGACGTTGCAATTCTTTGAGTTCAATCTGCATCTGTTCGCGCAGCTTGAGA
>SYFN01000095.1 GCA_005800405.1 Burkholderiales bacterium | reverse complement strand
TCTCTAAACCGTGTTGCACTTCGTACTTGAAACCACGAATGAAGTGAATATCACGCTCCTTGAGTTACTGAAGCAGTAGGCAACTTAGCGAGAAATAAACGATGGCAATCTGAGCGGAGAAAGGCGTTGGGACAGGAGACATTAGTCTCCGGCGTCATCCTGGACTCAGAAAAGTAGTAGCTCGCAGCGTCTCAGATGCCAAATAACTGCATGGATATCGCTATGCAGGCATTTGGAGTTTAGCCAAGTACCTTACGCGATGTTTGCTAGCTCAGCATGGCAAAAACTGAAAAGA
The DNA here is from genome assembly GCA_005800405.1 of Burkholderiales bacterium. GTDB lineage: Bacteria > Pseudomonadota > Gammaproteobacteria > Burkholderiales > Burkholderiaceae_D > Pernthalerella. The sequence goes on along the minus strand of SYFN01000095.1, from coordinate 3,159 downwards.
TTGCGCTGACAGTGGTGCGGCCCTAGCTCATGTATGCCGCACTGTTTGCCGACGCGCGGGTGGTGGCGATGTGTTGTGGGAAAAAAGTCGGCAGCGCTCGTGATAAGACTACGACGCCGCCCTTGCCTGATCCGCATACTGCATCAGCATATGCAGCTGGCGGAACATCAGGTCGGCATAGAGACGGGCCGGCTCGCCTTGCAGCGTTGACGACCGTAACAGCGTCCCGCCTTCCACGCTATCGATCCGTTTGAGCGCCGAGCCGAACGCAGCCAGTAAGGCTGGTTCCGCCCCTCCTAGGCTAAAAGTGTCTTGGATCAATGTGGCTGGAAGCAGATCTGTTCCGGCAAATGCGTAAAAATCCACCAATTTATCCAAATTAGACTCAAGTTTAAGGTTATTGGATTCATATTGTTTGCGATCATCAAAAACGTGCTGATGTTGCGGCTCTAAGGCCGTCAAAATTCTGTGTTCCTGACCTTCCAAGGCAGTGAACCATGCCACTGCCAATTGATCGGCAAGAGGACTGTACAGACCAAGTTGTTCGGTCAGGTGGGCCATCAAACCCACATCATCGACAACCATCTCACCATTTTTCACTTGCGTGTACCGCGCGCACTGCGGCAGGAGCGTCTCCAGACCGGTTGCCAGTTTCATCTCAGTCTCTTCACCCAGCGCTGCCAATTTTTTGATCTGAAGCTTGACGAGCGCCGTCAGCTTTACCTCAGCTTGTGCGCTCAAACCCGTATTCTGATAAAGGAACAAGCCCGGCGTCCAGCTCTTGACCCAGCCCTCCATCGAAACCAGTAGGCCGGTGATGGCCATCGATTTTTGCGCCTGACTGAGTCAATTGCGTATACCTGCCAGGGCCTGCATCTGCTTGCCGGAATCAAACATCTGCTTATTAAACTCTTCCGTAATCGGACTGCAGATCTGCAGCGTCTCAAATATTTGGGCGAGCTCTTCATGCACGGCTTTGTTTGCGCTGAGCTCTGGCAGCACAAAGGCTGAGAAACTGTCGAGTGACTCTTGCGTCAAGGGAGCGGCGAGGACCTCCCTTTTCAAAAGCGCACGATGCATCAGCATGTCGCTCACCAGCAAAGACGGCGTACCCTGAAGGTCGTAGGGTTCACCACAGTAATTGAGCAGCCGTTCAAGCACCGGGATGTTGCCTTGCTCAATGGCTGTTACCGTTGCATTCTTGACCTGCGTGCCGCGCAAATTGACAAGTGCACCGTGTTGCAGCAATAACGCGAGAATGTCTAATTTACCGTTTTTGGCGGCAAACATCAGCGCTGTCATGTCGCTTTTATCAACGAAATTAACATCAACTTTCATGCTCAGCAGCTTCTGCACGATCGCCTTACTGCCTCCACCAGCGGCATACATCAGTCCTGTTTTTTCTCTTGATTTTGCCGAAAAAATTACAGTTCCCCAAAAGATAGGCGTTTCTGCTTCGAACAAGAGATCCCTCACTTCGCGATGGCCTCCAATCGCAGCAGCTCTCAGCGCTGTTTCGCCTTTTTTATCTTTGGCACGGATATCGGCACCCAAGCTCAATAGTATCGCCACGATAGCCACACTACCACTACCAGCCGCATGCATCAGTAGCGTTTTACCGAGCCTGTCTTTCGCATGAATATCCGCTCCGTACTCGCACATGCACATAAAGACGCCGGGATCAGCTTGCTGCGCAGCGAACTTCAGCGCCATCCTGTCTAGCCAATCAACAATTTTAAAATCGGCGCCTGCCTGCAGCAGCAAGCGCACAGCATCAGAATTACCATATCTGGCGACAACCGTTAGTGGCAGCTCATATATCGCGTCAAAAAAATAGAGATCGATCGACCCGGTCTCGAGCAGGCGCCTGATCGTCTCCAGATCGTTCGATCGAATGGCATTATTGAGTCCCTCACGTGTAACGGGCATTGCCAGGTTTGCCGGCAAAGGCGTCACAACGACCGCTTCGCTTCGTGCCGCCACGCGCATATCCGATCCCGCCTCCGGCCAGGGCTGTGACGGGAACGCATCGCCCTCTGCAGCATGCGTTATGCCGCGATCTTCTTCCAGCCTCTTCGTATTACCTTGGACCATACGTGGCCCTTGCACCGGTTGCGTCTGCTGAACAGCCTGACGTGCAGCGTACTGACGCTGGATCTCGGGATCAGCCGACGACGTGTTCGAAGAAATGAGATTCATAGCTAGGCTTTCACAAAGAAATTCAAATACTGATGACTGTCAGCAATGACGAGCTAAGTAACGGCATGAAACCGATTGTTCACATCAAACGCATAAAAAAAACGACGCCGCAGCGTCGTTTTTTATACTTCTTGTCTCGTTAATTCAGGTCAATTAATTATTTTTATTAATTATTGACGACTAGTCTTGGCTCATCCATTCCCAGGCGCTGCCTGACTGAGCGAGCAATACCAGCACCATCGAGTCCGCACTGCGCGAGCAGCTGCTGCGCATCGCCATGGTCAATGAACTGATCGGGCAAACCCAACTGCAGCAGCGGCTTGACGATACCCGCCGCGGCCAGTGCTTCAGCCACTGCTGACCCGGCACCACCCATCACACAGCCTTCCTCGATCGTCACCAGCAAATCGTGGCTGGCGGCGAGCTCGGCAACGAGCGCTGCATCCAGCGGCTTGATGAAACGCATATTGGCTACCGTCGCATTGAGTGTTTCGCCCGCTTGCAAAGCAGGTGCCACCATGGTGCCGAACGTGAGTAGCGCGATCTGCTTACCCTTGCGGCGAATCTCGCCTTTACCCATCGGGATGACAGAGAGTTCCGAAGCGATTTCAGCACCAATGCCGGCACCGCGCGGATAACGCACTGCGGCGGGCCCCGGGTGGCGGTAGGCGGTGGTGAGCATTTGTCGACATTCATTTTCATCACTGGCTGCCATCACCACCATATTGGGAATGCAGCGCAAGTAAGCGAGATCGTAATTGCCTGCGTGCGTCGCACCATCTGCACCGACCAATCCGGCACGGTCAAGCGCAAACGTGACATCCAGATTTTGCAGCGCGACGTCATGAATCAGCTGATCGTAACCGCGCTGCAAAAAAGTGGAATAAATCGCCAATACCGGCTTGAGTCCCTCGCAAGCGAGACCTGCAGCAAAAGTGACCGCGTGCTGCTCGGCGATGC
>SYFN01000007.1 GCA_005800405.1 Burkholderiales bacterium | reverse complement strand
CGAGGCGACATCCGGCTCGGTCATTGCGAATGCCGAGCGAATTTCTCCTCGCAAAAGCGGCTCAAGCCACTGTCGCTTGTGCTCTTCGGTGCCGTAGCGCTCAATGGTTTCCCTGTTGCCGGTATCGGGGGCAGAGCAGTTGAAGACTTCCGGTGCCCACGGAATGTGGCCCATGATTTCGCACAACGGCGCGTAGTCGAGGTTGGACAAGCCCTCGGGCGCGCGCTGGGACTGGGGCAGGAAGAGATTCCACAGACCTTCTTTACGTGCGATGGGCTTGAGTTCTTCGATAATCTTGGTAGGCAGCCAGCGATTACCTTTTTCGAGTCCATTGCGATCGACTTCATCTTTGTATGCACGCTCATTGGGATAAATATGTTGGTCCATGAAGTGCAAGAGTTTCTCCCGCAAAGCCTGGCAGCGTTCCGAATATTCGAATTCCATGGTCGTGTCTCCTCGTTTTTTAATGATGACGTCAGTTGTTTTAATAATGCGTTTCAGATGCCGCGTTTGCCCGATGCGTAGTCCAAGCCCATCTCTGCCATTGGACGTGCTGCCTGCCCATTTCTGAGTGCTTGTTCGCTGGACGCCGTGCCATCCTGATAGCGTTTCATGATGCCCTGAAGGATACCGGCCATGCGGAACATGTTGTAGGCCAGATAGAAGCGGAAATCATCCTTGTTGATCGCAATACCGGTGCGTTCGCTGTAGCGCGCAATGTACGCATCTTCTGTGGGAATGCCCAGCGATGTCAGATCCAGTCCGCCGATGCCACGGAATAGTCCAGGCTCGATATGCCAGCTCATGCAGTTATAGGAAAAATCCGCGAGTGGATGGCCGAGTGTCGAGAGCTCCCAATCCAGTACCGCGAGAATGCGTGGCTCGGTGGGATGAAAGATCATGTTATCCAGACGGTAGTCGCCATGCACGATGCTGGTGACCTCGCCGGCAGGAATATGCTGAGGTAGCCATTCGATCAGATGATCCATCGCTGGAATGGATTCGGTTTCAGCAGCCTTGTATTGCCGGGTCCAGCGATCAATCTGACGACCGAAATAATTACCGGGTTTGCCGTAGCCCTCGAGTCCGATGGTCTTGTAATCGGTGTTGTGCAGTTGCGCGATCACGCGGTTCATTTCATCGTAGTGCGCTGCGCGGTCTGGCGTGCTCATGCCAGGCAGGGATTGATCCCACAGCACACGTCCCTCGACAAACTCCATTAGATAAAAAGCGCGACCAATCACCGATTCATCTTCGCACAGCGCATACTGACGCGCAGCGGGGAATCCGGATTTCGATAGCGCATCCATCACACGGAATTCGCGATCAATCGCATGTGCGGACGGTAGCAGCTTTTCCGCTGGCGCAGGTTTTGTGCGCAGCACGTAGCGCTGACTGCCGGCGGTTAGCTTGTAGGTCGGGTTCGATTGTCCGCCTTTGAATTGTTCAATCTGCAAATCACCTGCAAATCCTTTGACGTGCTCATGCAGGTAGGCAGACAGGGCATCGAGATCCACTTTCAGTCGTTCGGTAACGGGCTTGGTACCCATGAATTCTTCATACATTGCTGCGTTCTCCTGCGTTTTGCGGTCTCATATCTACCGTGCTGGTTACGGCGTGCCGCATTAAAGGCCTCGGGCCTGGCGGTATTGATGAAAAAGCGCTTCCATCGTCGTGCCACGCGATTCTGCTTGTAGTGATGACATGGGGGAGTAATTCACCACTCGAACGACCCAGTCACTGTGCTGCTCGCCCACATCGATGGCATTGATGCAGCCCGCTGTCTGCGCCAGATTGCCCATGAATATTCGTTGTCCCGTCAATGCATACGAAAGAATCGCGCGGTTCACACCGCCATGCAGCACCAGCAGCACGGTGTCCCAGTCGGTATCGGCACGCAAACGATCAATCGCCGGATGCACGCGACTCATCAGCTCGCCAACGCTCTCGCCACCGAGGAAGCGCTTGCCTTCCGGTGCGATGCCTTCGAATGCGCCGGTGAAAGCTTCTTTCAATTCAGCATCGGGTATCGCGGAGAGGCGACCGCTACGAATCTCCACCAGATCAGACCACTCCTGCAAATCAATCCTCTGTGCGGTTTCGGCCAGTACCCGCGTGGCGGTCTCCACGGTGCGCGGCAGCCCTGAGACAATCACGCGGTCAAAATTGATACCGTCTTGCGCAAACACTTTGCCCGCCGCGCTTGCCTGCTCACGGCCTTGTTCATTCAATGGAACGGATTCCGGTAAAAAAGGTTTACCCGTACTGTCAAAATAAGTAACGCTGCCATGCCGCATGAGGAAGATACGGCGTCTGTGATTGAAGCTCATCGGTAGTGCGGCTTTCTTTTTTCAAGGAAGGCAGTAATGCCTTCGAGTCCATCCCGGTGATGCAAGCTTTCGACAAAACTCTGCTTCTCTGCTTGCAAATGCGAAGACAGGGTGTTCGACGGTGCTTCGCACAATAGCGATTTGATATTGCCAATGGCGTGTGGCGACAAGGTAGCCAGCGCATCCCCCCAGCTCAGCGCAGAAGAGAGCGCTTCACCGTCGGTGACGACGCGGTTTACGAGCCCGTACTGATGCAAGCGCTCTGAAGAGGCGGCCTGACCCTCGATCAGCATCTCGGTAGCCAGCTGTCTCGGCAGTGCCTGCGACAGGAACCATGAGGCGCCGCCATCCGGACTCAGGCCAACTTTGACATAGGCCATCACGAATTTGGCAGACTGTCCCGCCACGATCAGGTCGCAGGCCAGTGCGAGCGCGAATCCCGCCCCCGCAGCTGCACCTTCAACAGCGGCAATCACGGGCTTATTACAATCCCGAATTGCCTCGATCCAGCTATGCAGCTGATCAATGGATTCTGCTTGCACTGAAGGGGGCTTGGCGCGGTTTTCCAGCAGCCGGTGAAGATTACCCCCGGCGCAAAAGACGTCCCCTGCGCCAGTCAAAACCACGGCCCGGATGTCGGGATCACGCTCGGCGGTCGACAAGGCCTCAATCCCGGCAGCGTAAATGTCCGGATGCAGCGCATTTTTGGCGCCGGGGTTGGACAAGGTCAGGATCAGCGTGGCATCACGGCGTGAAGCAAGCAGTTCGGCGGGCATGAAGACAAGCTCGGGTTTGGGGTAAGGTCGGGGGTGATAAACTGGGCGTTTCCGCATTGTAACCGCAGCTTGTTTCGTCGCCTCATTCTCTTTAGGAGTCCCAATGCTTACTCTGTGTGGTTTCGCCGCCAGTAGTTACTACAACAAGGTCAAGCTGGCCCTGCTCGAAAAAGCCATCCCTTTTGAGGAAAAACTTGTCTGGTCTGACCGCTCGCCGGCGCTTCTGGAGAAATCGCCCTTGGGCAAAGTGCCGTTTTTCGAGATCGGTGACCAGAGCTTGTGCGAGTCCCAGGTGATGCTCGAATACGTCGAGGCAGCTTACCCGCAAAATCCATTGTTGCCAGCCGATCCGCTCGCAGCGGCGCGCGTGCGTGAGCTGACACAGTTTATCGAACTGCATCTGGAGTTGGTCGCGCGGGAATTGTTCAGTGAAGCTTTTTTCGGTGGTAGGGTGTTTGATGAAACCAAGACTCGAGTGCAAAAGGTATTGAAGCGTCATGCAGCAGCCTTCGGTCGCGTTGCACGTTTTGATCGGTACATCGCAGGTGCCGAATTCACGATTGCGGATTGCGCTGCAGCCTTCCATCTGCCCATGGTGAGTCAGGCTACCAAGGCGATCTACGGTGAGGATATCTTGGCTCCCTACCCGGTGCGGGACTATGTGCAGTTTCTCCTCGAGCGACCGGCAATGAAAAAAGTTAATGACGAGCGCAAGGTCGGTGCAGTCGCCATGATGGAGCGTTTTGCGAAAAAATAATGCTTTTTATTTTAGTCAGACCGTTGATTGCTTTTCCAAAGGTCTGGCTAATGTGAAGTGCTTGGCTCGTTTATTCGATTTTTGAATTTTATTTTGTTCGAAGTTGCTGTACACCCTCGCCGTAAATCATCGCTACACATTCTTGCTTTAAAAAATCTTCGTCTTTGTTGTCATGACTGACGAAGACTCTTCATTAATTTCCTGATCGTTCAGCGATGTAGTGTTTCATAAAACACGCATTCGATAATTTTCATATCGACAGTGAACACCACTGCTGTAAAAATTCACGCATTTGATGACGTATGCGTTCGTGCGACCTGAAATCGACAATGACCTTCTCAGGTGATTGTATGGCGGAGAGTAGCCGCGTTGTTGATTAGCAAGTCCACGTATCATTTTTTCATCCGTTTCGCTTCAATCGTGTATTCGTCGACACTGCACAAAATGCGTGTAGGTGGTTGTACAGCCTTGTGGGTTCGTATTACAACAGGAGTCATGAGCGATGGGTTTGGGTTCTTGGTGGTTATTCATCATGATGTTTGCACTGACAGGCGCCAAGACGATCGCCCAAATTCGGGCCGACGCCACTGCGCCTGCTGCACAACGTCCGACCATCCTGCAAGCCTGCAACGGTGTACCGCTGGTGAACATTCAAACGCCCAGTGCGGCCGGTATCTCGCGCAACACCTACAGCCAATTCGATGTCGATCGAAATGGCGCCATCCTCAACAACAGCCGCACCGACACACCAACCCAGCTCGGTGGCT
>SYFN01000094.1 GCA_005800405.1 Burkholderiales bacterium | reverse complement strand
TCTACAATGCAAGGCGATTGCACTCGCGGCTGGGATATGTCAGTCCGATGCAATTTGAGAAAAACTGGCTGGCAGAACAGGTACGACGTTCTGCTTAAACGCATCGGTTATGGGATTCGTATAACGAGGGCAAGGTCAGACCTCCTAAATTTACGGCTTGATCACGCTCAATGAGCGATGATGAACTTCACCGACTCTGATAGAAATCATGCATAACACAAAAACCAAAATGAGATTTTTTGATAACTGACCTGATTGGCAACAATGCACGCAGGAATCAAGGCGCAGCAAATGAATACGGGCTACCCCGACAGAGGCAGATCCGGAGCAACTCGATCAGCGCGGCAAGCTCCGCAGAAAACTCTGTACCGAGCTCAGCTCCCGCGTTCTGGCAAACGGCGGCAAACTTTGCCAGATGCGTCGGCCATAAGGTTTGGATAACAGGCGAGGATCACAGATCATCAAGACGCCTCGATCAGATTCGTTTCGTATCAAACGGCCTGCACCCTGTTTGAGATTGATGATTGCCTCAGGAAGCTGATGATGCATGAAACCATTCAGACCGCGCTTCTCCATATCAGCAATACGCGCAGCGAGCACCGGGTCGTCGGGTGGTGCAAAGGGAAGCTTGTCGATAATCACTACCGACAGCGCATCGCCCGGCACATCCACGCCTTCCCAGAAACTCTGGCTGCCAATCAGTACTGCATTACCTGCCTTGCGAAATTGGGTGAGCAGTTCGGTACGGCCGATTTCGCCCTGAACAAACAAAGGATAAGGTAGCTTGCGTCGCTCGAATTCATCACGCAAACGCTCCGCTGTTTTTTTGACTGCACGCAGCGTAGTACAAAGAAAGAAGGTACGACCATCGGCTGCCTCAATAACAGGCAACGCAGCATCAATGACTGCATCCGTGTAGTCAGGAGAATTCGGCTGCGGCAGAATCGCTGGACAGTACAGTAGTGCCTGCTGCTCATAATCAAAAGGACTCGGCAAGGAAATAGCTGTCTCGCCGGCGAGTCCAAGTTGGCTGCTGTAATGAGAAAAATCCTGTTTGACTGCCAGCGTGGCAGAAGTGAATATCCACGCCCGAGGAGGACCTTCGCGCTGCTTGCTGAATATGGGCGCAATTGACAAGGGTGTGCGATGCAGCTGTACCGAGTGAGAAAATGCCTCAACCCATAATACGGTGGGCGGAAGTGACTCATCGGACACCTCCTTCCAGTCAGCCAGACGGATACCGATTTCAACAGCACGCAGGCGACACTGCTCTATTGTTTCGGCACGCTCGGCCTGCTTCGCTAGTACCTCCACCATATGCGACAGCATGCGCTTGAGATGTTCAAATGCCAGGAAAAAGGGACTGCTTGAAGCAATCTGTGCAAATGACAGCTGCGTTCCCTCTGCAGGAAATGTCAGTCGTAGATCCCGCACTGATTTTTCAAGCGATGCAACCAAGGCGCCCCAATCGGCACCATCGCGCGCGTGCGTCAAACCTTCGGCCAAGACATCGCGACATAGCTCCATAATCTGTGATGTCGATACATCCTCGCCAAAAAACATTGTTGCTGTTTCAGGTAGTTGATGCGCTTCATCAAAAATCACCGTATTCGCACTGGGTAAAAGTTCGGCGACACCAGTATCTTTCAAAGCAACATCAGCGAAAAACAGATGGTGGTTAACCACAACTACATCAGCCTGTTGCGCTTCCTTTCGCGCCTTCATCACGAAACAATCCTGATAATGCGCGCACTCGGCCCCCAAACAGTTATCACGCGTTGAGGTAACGAGATTCCAGATCAGTGCATTTTCAGGCACATTCGAGAGCTCTGCCTTGTCACCGGTATTCGTCGTCTTGGCGAAGCGACCGATGTCACGCAAATAGCCAATATCCTCACGCGCAGTCAGCCGACCATTCTGCAGCGTGCGCTCGAAATGAAAATGGCAGACATAGTTCGCCCGCCCTTTGAGCAGCGCCACCGATACGGGTACATTGAGCGCTTTGCGAACCACCGGTATGTCACGCAAGAACAACTGGTCCTGAAGATGCTTCGTCCCGGTGGATACGATCACCTTGCCACCCCAGAGCAACGCGGGGACCAGATAAGCAAACGTTTTTCCGGTACCGGTACCAGCCTCGACAATCAGCGCACTCTGTCCCGCAATAGCCCGAGCCACGGCCCTTGCCATATCGGTCTGTGATTGACGGGGACGAAAACCGGGGATACTGGTGGCCAGTCTGCCGCTGTCCGAAAACAGCTGATCAGTTTCCTCGTCATGCGCGAGGACCATCGCTGCCGGATTGATCGGTTCAGTCAAAGGGGAAAGCCCGTCGGTGTCTCAAGCCGGGATATCCGGCACCAGCTGCATCTTGAGCTGAATGATCTGATCCTTGAGCTGCAATTTGCGCTTTTTGAGTCGACGCAATTGCAAGTCATCCGAACCCGCGACTTCAGCAAGGCGATCAATCGCTGCATCCAGGTCACGATGTTCGATCTCGAGTTCAATTACCCGCGCGCGCACCAGTTCGGCCGAGACCATCATGGCTGGCGATCACCCGGAGCTTCGGAGGCATCGCGTGTATTGGGCTCAGGCTCCCGCACCGTGCCGGAAATGGGCAACCCTCGCACGGGTTGCTGCTTCGCCTGAACATCACGTTCAGCCAGCGCACGGTCTCGCTCGGCGGCCTTTTCCTTTCTGAGCAAGGCATTCGCTTCCACTTCGATTTTTCGGATTTTTGTCAGCGCAGCACGCCGCTTTTCCCTTACATCGTTCGTGCAAGCTGTCGCAAAAAACCGGTCAAAGCAGGCAGCCCGCTGATTTGAATAAAAACGATCCACATCCGCGCGAGTCGTTGCGATATCGTCGAGCGCCGCTTCGGCCCTTCTAGCCGTCTCAATTGATCCGGGTGGATAACGTTCTGCCAATACCTGCGAAGCATCTTGCGCATGGGCGCCGGAGAGCAACGCACCCAATAGCAATGGCAATGGCAAGGCCAGCAAGAGCGATTTCAACAGGAATATTCTTGAGGCATTCATAGAATCAATTTTTTATCAGGTAATCGCTGCAGCCGCTTGGCGGCGGGTGCTTTCCTTGTACTCGAGTGACTGCATTTCCAGAATACGCGATACGGTCCGATGAAATTCATTCGCCATTTTCCCCTCCGTATACAACAGGTCAGGCTCAACTTCAGCCGACATGATCAGCTTGATACGATGGTCGTACAGTACATCGATGAGCCAAGTAAACCGCCTAGCCTCGGAGGCCATCTCAGCATTCATTTTAGGTACGTCGGACAGGATTACCGTATGAAACCGGTTTGCCATCTCAAGATAATCGTTTTGTGATCTCGGTCCACCGCACAGTGTGACGAAATCAAACCAGATGACACCGCCCGCTCTCCGCACTGAAGTAAGCTTCCGTGATTCTATCTTGATCTTGGGATCCTGATCCGAAGTCTCGGCGATGCTCGAGAAGCTCTGGTGCAAAGCCATCTCCGCTGCGGTACCCAGGGGGTAGTGATACACATCGACCTGCGCCATGATGCGCTTCCGGTAATCCGTGCCTGCATCCACATTGAGGACATCCAGCTTTTCCTTGAGTAAGGCAATTGCCGGCAAAATACGATCACGATGCAGTCCATCCGGGTAGAGGGTATCGGGTTCGTAATTGGAAGTCAGCACGAGAGATACGCCATTCTCGAACAAAGCAGACATCAGGTTGTAAAGAATCATCGCATCGGCAATGTCGGAGACGTGGAATTCATCGAAACAGATCAGTCTGTGCTTACGCGCGATTTTAACAGCCACGGCATTCAACGGATCTTCTACACCTTTTTGCTCATCCAATTCGCGATGAACGCCACGCATGAACTCGTGAAAATGCAGTCGGGTCTTGCGAACAATCGGAACTACGCTATAGAAACTATCCATCAGGAAGGATTTACCCCGACCGACGCCGCCCCACAGGTACACACCACGTGGCACATCAGGATGATTCACCAAGCGCTTGAGCCGCGAAGAGCGTCGCTCTCGAAAATTTACCCATTGATCATAAGCTTGTTGCAATCGCTCCACCACTGCCAGCTGCGATGGGTCAGCGTTGTAACCACGCTCCGCAAGCACATGATCATAGTACTGACGAACATTCATCACTTAAGCGGTGCCAGGTCAACAGTCACTTGAAACGGGTAGTCGCCTCGTGCACCACCTACCGGAAGTCCGATACCCAGCGAAACACCGACACCGCTGTAACCGCCAAATCCTCCACCAACACCCACGCCGACACGCGCTCCATCGGCGCTCGGTCCGCGACCAGCGCGGCTGCGGTGGATGAGTTCAGAGGTGCGATAGCCTGGCTTGTTGCACACAATCCGCAGATCGCCATTGGGATCACCCACGGTGGCGTAACCTGGCGTCTCTACCGTCCAGCTGCCGGCGTTGGTAGTAACGACGCAATCAGCACCAATGAGCGGCTGCTCTCGGGAGGTGGTCAGGATTTCGACGCGACCATCAAACGGTGGCGTCGTAGCGCAACCCGACAGCCACAGTACCATCACACTCCTCATGCTTCCGTACTTCAGCCAACTCAGACAACCTGTATTTAGCCGCATGATGATCTGCCCTTTACAGCGCCCGACGATTAGAAATTCAGCGCACGCTTGTCCACGGCCAGTGCCGCCTCCTTGGTGGCCTCGGACAATGAGGGATGTGCATGGCAGATGCGTGCAATGTCTTCGGCTGACGCACGGAATTCCATTGCAACGACCGCTTCAGCGATCAGCTCGGAGGCCATTGGCCCGATGATATGTACGCCGAGTATTTCATCAGTGCGTGCATCCGCCAAAAATTTCACCATGCCAGAGGTATCACCCAGTGCCCGTGCTCGTCCATTGGCTATGAAGGGAAAGGTACCCGCGTTGTACGCAATGCCGTCTGCTTTGAGTTGCTGCTCAGTCTTGCCCACCCAAGCGATTTCCGGTGATGTGTAAATGACCCAGGGAATAGTATTAAAGTTCACATGGCCATGCTTGCCCGCAATGCGCTCTGCAACGGCGACACCCTCCTCCTCAGCCTTGTGCGCGAGCATAGGTCCGCGCACCACATCACCCACGGCCCAAACGTTGGGGAGGTTGGTACGGCAGTGATCGTCAACCGCGATGAATCCACGTTCATCAAGCGCCAAGCCAATTGCTTCGGCTTGTAGTCCAATGGTATTGGGTACACGCCCGATGGAGACAATCAAGCGATCGAATTGAGCGCTGTGATCCTTGCCTGCGGCATCGGTGTAATGAACGCTGACCTCCTTGCCTGCCTTGATTTCGCCGATTTTCACGCCGAGCTCAATCGTCAGCCCCTGCTTGGCAAACAGCTTTTGTGCTTCAGCAGCAATCTGCTGATCTACCGCACCAAGAAAAGCCGGCAGTGCCTCGAGTATCGTTACCTCGGCACCCAAACGGCGCCAAACACTCCCCATCTCAAGACCAATCACACCAGCGCCAATCACGCCAAGTTTTTTAGGCACCGTCTCGATGGCGAGCGCACCCGTATTGGAGAGAATGAGCTTCTCATCAAAAGGCACCTGAGGCAGTGCACGCGGGTTCGAGCCGGTGGCGACAATGATGTGCCGACCCTTGAGTGACTCGGTGTTTTTTCCGGTGACTGAAATTTCATAGCCATCGGCGTTTACGTTTACGAACGCGCCACGACCGTGAAAAAAAGTGACTTTGTTTTTCTTGAACAGATAAAGAATGCCATCATTGTTTTGTTTGATGACGATATCTTTGCGGCCTAGCATCTGTGCCAAGTTGAGCTTGAGTCCTTTGACCTCAATCCCGTGCTCGGCAAAGCCATGACCCGCATGCTCAAAATGTTCGGACGACTGCAACAAAGCTTTTGAAGGAATGCAGCCTACGTTGGTGCAGGTACCCCCTGGTGCCGGCCCACCCTTATCGTTTTTCCACTCGTCAATACAAGCGGTCGAGAGTCCCAGCTGGGCTGCACGAATGGCAGCTATGTAACCGCCTGGGCCACCGCCGATGACGATGACATCAAAATTTGTCGACATGGCAGCCCCTTACAGATCGAGTAATAGACGGGACGGATCTTCGAGCACTTCTTTCATTGCGACCAGACCAAGCACCGCTTCACGGCCATCGATCAGTCGGTGATCGTAGGACATCGCCAGATAATTGATCGGCCGAACGACGATCTGCCCGTTCTCGACCACTGCCCGATCCTTAGTCGCATGTACACCCAGAATCGCTGATTGTGGCGGGTTGATGATAGGTGTGGAGAGCATGGAGCCAAACACACCACCATTCGAAATTGAGAAGGTACCGCCAGTCAGCTCATCGAGTGTGAGCTTGCCATCCTTGGCTTTCTGACCAAATTCGCCAATCTTCTTTTCGATTTCAGCGATATTCATCTGATCGACATTGCGGAGAATAGGTACCACCAAACCGCGCGGCGATCCGACAGCAATACCGATATCAAAGTAGCCGTGGTAAACCACATCATTGCCATCAATCGAGGCATTAAGTACGGGATACTTCTTGAGTGCAGCGACCGCGGCTTTGACGAAGAAAGACATAAAACCCATCTTCACGCCATGCTCTTTTTCAAATTTATCTTTGTACTTGTTACGCAGATCCATCACGGGCTGCATATTCACTTCATTGAAGGTCGTAAGGATGGCGTTGGTTGACTGCGATTCCAGAAGACGCTCTGCGATACGGGCACGCAGCCGGCTCATCGGCACACGTTGTTCGGGGCGATCACCAAGATCCATGCTGACAGGTACCGGCAGCGCCGCAGCGCGTGGTGCGGCCACTGTTGGCGCTGGAGCGGTCTTATTCTGCCTGGCGTTGATCACATCACCCTTGGTGACGCGGCCATCCTTGCCAGTACCGGCAACACTGTCAGCGGACATCTTGTTTTCTGCGAGCATGCGGGCGGCGGCTGGCATTGCAATGGTGCCGCTTGATGCTGCAGGGACAGCCGGTATCGGAGCCGCTGCGGCTGGCGCTGGTGCTGCTGCAGTCGGCGCGCTGGTAGCGCCTGCAGCTGCGGTCGCTTCGGTGTCAATGCGGGCAATGATTTCACCAGCCACCACGGTACTGCCGTTTTCTTTGAGGATTTCGACAATCACGCCCTGCGTAGGCGCGGGTAATTCCAGCACCACTTTGTCGGTTTCGATGTCAATCAGATTTTCGTCGCGAGCCACAGCTTCGCCGACTTTTTTATGCCACTGAAGCAGAGTCGCCTCAGCAACGGACTCAGATAACTGCGGTACAGGAACTTCAAGGATTGCCATAACACTCTCCGTTTCGGGTTGTTCAAACGGTGCACCGGCATCCGGCGTACCGTCGGGTCATTTTTATTTGGTTAGAACAAAGCCTTTGAGCTTCGAGAAAGCGGTATCGATCAGCGACTTCTGCTGCGCATAGTGCTTGTCGTAATAACCGACTGCAGGCGAAGCACTTGCGGGTCGTCCGGCGTAGGCCAGTTTCTGGCCGTCCGACAGATTTTCCATGATGTTGTGCTGTAACTGGAACCAGGCACCCTGATTCTGCGGTTCATCCTGGACCCAGACCATCTCGGTGAAATTCGGGAAGGACTTGAGTTCAGTCGAGAGTGCCTTGTGCGGGAAGGGATACAGCTGCTCGACACGGATGATCGTGACATCAGAAGCGCCACGCTCCTTGCGCGCATTGACGAGATCGAAATACACCTTGCCTGAGCAAGCCAGAACACGTTTGACTTTCTTGCGATCGATGCTGTCGTCAACCTCGCCCAACACGGTATGGAAAGAGCCTTTGACCAGCTCCGACAAGGGTGATCCTGCATCCTTGTTACGCAACAGCGACTTGGGCGTCATGATCACCAGTGGCTTGCGGAACAAACGAATCATCTGACGGCGCAGCAAATGGAATATCTGCGATGCGGTCGTCGGTTGCACCACCTGCATGTTGTTGTCGGCGCACAGCTGTAAGAAGCGCTCAAGACGTGCTGACGAGTGCTCGGGTCCCTGACCTTCGTACCCATGCGGTAGCATCATCACCAGTCCGGAGGCACGACCCCATTTCACTTCACCCGAGCTGATGAACTGATCGA
>SYFN01000093.1 GCA_005800405.1 Burkholderiales bacterium | reverse complement strand
GTAACCGCAAACTGTAAGGGTGGAGATTGTTTTTGTCAATTGAAATAATGCCCAAGAGGCCCAGGACAAAGCGCCGGGGCGAGGGATTTGGGGGGCCGTCAGGTAAGCGGCGACTTACGCAAGACGAACTAATTTGGCGCCCAAAAAGGCAATCGCCGACCACAGCAAAGTCGAGCCAAACGGCAAACAGAAGATCACTCCGCGCCACTGAAAACGCACATCACCCGGCAAGCGCCCGATGCCCACACACCCGAGAAACGGCAAAAGTGGGTAAAAAACGGAAAGTAACACGAAAATTGCTACAACCCAGCGGATCATGAGGGATCTTCAAATAAATCGCGCGATAAGGAAAATAACCAGGGACAGCAGTACGGTCGACGCAAACGGCAGAAAGAAGGTTTTACCGAAAATACTGAATCTAAAATCTCCAGGCAAGCGCCCAACACCCAGCTTTTCCAACCATGGCAACATGGCGCTGAACACCACCAAGGCGAGAAAAATCGTCAAAAGCCAACGAAACATTGATTACTTTCTGCAAACAGGGCCCACCTCGAAAAATCAAGGATATGTTAAAATTTCAGGCAAATATATTCTTAAAGCCGATAACTTCGGTCAAATTTCAGCAATTGTACTGGCAAGTCAACGCCCTGACTCAACAAAAGCACTTTGAATAATTCACCCATTTCAGCCGGCGAAGTCAGCTTCTGTATCGCTCGGGACTGAGTGAGCCAACGCTGCGCATCTTCCGGAGAAATTTGCCCTATCAGATCCGACAATCCTGCAGCAATCAGAAACTCCGCCTGACTCATATAAGCCGCCACCGCCAATCCCGACTCTTGCGCGGCAAGCGCCGCCGCCGAGAAATCCACGTGCGCCGTGATATCTTGCAAACCGGGCAAATAAAATACATCGGTATGCGCATGATGCCGGTAATGGCACATCACCGTTCCCTGCTTTCGCTGCGGCAAAAAATACTCTCTCGCAGGAAATCCATAGTCTATTAACAAGGCCAGACCCCGACCACCCGCCTTCAGCACGTCCGAGAGCATACGCACAAATCCACACTGGCGGGGATGCACTTCGGTCAGATAACCCTCTGGCAAGGCATGCGTCTCCGGAATCTGTCCCGCTAGGACGGCATCAGATTCCCGATTGCTGAATACAAAGTACTCTCCTGAAAGGCTAACCCCCCGTTCAAACCAGCGATCCTGCTGCCTTACCAGCAAATGTACCGGCATCGCATCCAGCACCTCGTTGCATAAAATCAGCCCGGAAAATGCAGTTGGCGGCACGGACAGCCACTGAACCTGAGGAAAATCGACCAGCATTCCCCGCTGACGCTCACGCAAATCTGCAGACAACTCGACAATCAGATATTGGTCAACCACGACGCCCTGCTTAAAAAGGGACTGCATCACATCCAGCGCCAGGCGGCCTGTCCCGGCACCAAACTCCAGAACGCGCAGGGGTTCGGTTCCGAAGCAATCGATAGCGAATCGTCCGATGGTGGCACCAAAGAGCGGCGTGATTTCAGGGGCAGTTGTAAAATCCCCGTCTTTGCCCAACTTGGACGAGCCGCCCGCGTAGTAACCGAGTCCCTCCGCGTACAAGGCTAGTTCCATGAAACGAGCGAAAGAAATCCAGTCATGGTTGGCGCGAATGTCATTTCTGATTAATGACGCCAACGCGCGAGAAACAAGTAGTGCATCCGCAGAGGGCTCGGGTAGTGGCATGGCCACTATTGTATAAGGCCGCCGCCGCCCTAAAAGACACGAGACCCCGATATGAACACTGCTCCAAGAAAAATTACCCTCATCACCGGCGCCGCGCGCAGGCTGGGTCGCGCCATTGCGCTGGGCATGGCGACAGACGGCTGGGACATCGTCGTGCATTACCGCGCCTCGCGCGACGAAGCTCTGGAGACCGCAGGTGAAATAGAAAAGCTAGGGCAGCGCGCAGCAGTCATCGATTGCGACCTTGCGGATGAAGCCGCAACGCAAGCCTTGCTTGCTCGCGCCAACGCATTGCTGGGACCAATCAACTGCGTCGTCAACAATGCGTCTTTGTTCGAGTTCGATGATGCCATCAGCTTTAACAGTGCCAGCCTCAACGCACACATGCAAGCCAATCTGGCCGCACCACTGATTCTGGCGCAATCACTGCACGCACACACCCCGGCAGACCAACCCTCTGTCGTGATCAATTTGCTTGATCAGAAATTATTCAACCTGAATCCCGATTTCCTCTCTTACACCCTATCCAAAGCCGGACTGCACACCGCGACTACCTTGCTCGCGCAAGCACTCGCGCCGAAAGTACGTGTAGTCGGCGTGGCCCCGGGCCTTACGCTAGTCTCAGGGGATCAGACTGAGGCCGGCTTTTCGAAAGCCCATCAGCAGACACCATTAGGTAAAAGCAGCTCGCCTGACGACATCGCCGCTGCCGTCTGTTATCTCGCACGCGCCCAAGCCGTGACCGGCACCGTACTGGTCGTCGATGGCGGCCAGCATTTGATACCCACGCAACGGGACGTCATGTTCCTTGCTAACTGAACTTCCGATTTCTCTTTTTTGATTGAATTGTTATGGCCTTTTTGCTCTTCCATCCGCGACTTACCGATTGTCGCCGCCTGTTTTTACGCGACTATCAAGTAATGAGCAACATCGGCGTTCATGATTTCGAAAAAGAGACAGAACAACGCGTGCTGTTCAACGTCGATCTTTTCATTCCGCTGGCAGCTTCCACGCCAGCCCAGGATGAGCTGAGCGAAGTGGTTGATTACGACTTCATTCGCTTCACTATTGAGGAACGTGTCGCACAAGGCCATATTCAGCTACAAGAAACCCTGTGCGACGATATCGCTCGCGCGCTGCTGATGCATCCGAAAGTCTGCGGTGTGCAGGTGTCAACCCGCAAGCCCGATGTCTATCCCGATTGCGAGTCCGTGGGTGTCGAGATATTTCATATCAAGGATAAATAAATGAATGCTCCTGCTGCGCACGCGACGCCAGCCGATACGGGCCTGACCGCGCGTCAGGCGGAGAAAGTGGCCTACGAAAACAACAAGTTGCATAAACGCTTGTGTCGACTGGTCGGCCAAGCGAT
>SYFN01000092.1 GCA_005800405.1 Burkholderiales bacterium | reverse complement strand
TTCTTATTTCGCCACACCTGCGCGATGCCGCGGGCATCGCGCGCCAGGTGATGTTGCTGGGCATGGGCACGCATTTTGAAGTGTGGGATGCTGCAAAACTCGAAGAGAGCGAGTCACAGGCGATTGCCACTGGCATGCCCGATGTCTTGAGCGATTTTTCTTTCTGACGGCACCGCATGAACGACATCACGGTGCCCGAATACACGCACCGCACGGTGCTGCTGGATGAGGCGATCGATGCGCTCGAAATTCGCGATGCGCGTCGTGACGGAATTTACGTTGACGGCACCTTTGGCCGCGGCGGCCACAGTAAAAAAATATTGGGGAAGTTGTCGACGTGGGGACGCCTGATCGCCTTCGACAAGGATACGCAGGCTGCTGCCGTTGCAGAGCAGCTAAGTGCGGAGGATCAACGCTTCTCTATCGTGCATGACAGCTTTGCCACGATGGCTGCAGTGCTGCCTTCGCGAGGCATGTCGCAGGTCGATGGCGTGCTGATGGATTTGGGTTTGTCGTCACCGCAGATCGATCAGTCAGAGCGCGGATTCAGTTTTCGTGCTGATGGCCCACTGGATATGCGTATGGACACCACGCGTGGCATGCCGGCGTCAGTGTGGCTGGCAACAGAAACACAGGAAAACTTGGAGAAAGTGATTCGCGACTATGGGGAAGAACGGTTTGCTTTTCAGATTGCAAAGGCGATTGTTGCTCGCCGGGCAATCGAGCCCATCACCAGCACAGGACAATTTGCCGCGCTCGTGGCTGGCGCCGTCAAGACCCGCGAAAAAGGCAAGGACCCGGCCACCCGGACTTTTCAGGCTGTACGGATTTTCATCAATAAAGAACTTGAAGAACTTGAAGCAAGTTTGACACAGGCATACGGCTTACTTGCGCCGTACGGGAGATTGGTGGTGATCAGTTTTCATTCGCTTGAAGATCGCATAGTCAAGCGGTTCATGGCGTCCAAAGCCAGCGTACCGCAGCCCGACCGTCGGCTGCCGATTCGTGCTGCCGATCTTCCCAAGCCAGCCATGAAGCTGCTCGTCCGGATCAAACCCTCTGACACTGAAATCGCTGCCAACCCGCGCGCGCGTTCGGCCGTCATGCGCTGTGCAATGCGTTTGCCTGAAGTGGCGGCATGAATCAGCGTTCGCTTATTCCCCTTATCGCGCTACTTGTACTGTGCTCGCTCTTGCTCGTCAATTCACAACACCAGGCACGCAGACTTTTTATCGCACTTGAACAGGCGCAACTGCGCCAGCAGCAACTTGAAACAGAATGGTCACAGCTTCAGCTTGAGCAATCCAATCTCGCCAAGCACGCGCGCATTGACGCGATGGCGAAATCCATGGGCATGACGTTACCCACGACGGATCGTACACGTTACATCACGGTGGGAGCTCGCTGATGCGCGCACCCAGCCGCAAAGCTGCTGCACGAGGCGTACCCTTCTCGCCGAGTCCTGTGCTGGCTGTGCAGCTGCCTGCGTGGCGTTCGCGATTTGTGTTGTCCCTGATGTTTGTTGCTTTTGTTGGTCTTGGCTTGCGTGCATTCTGGTTGCAGGCAATGACAACCGACTTCCTGCAAGAAAAAGGAAGGATGCGCTACGCACGCACGCTGGAGTTACCTGCGGTACGCGGGAAAATTTTTGATCGTAATGGCGAAGTCATGGCGACCTCTTTGCCTGCAAAAGGCATTTGGGTCATTCCCGATGCTGTCGAAGTAACACCCGACAAGCTAAAAAAGCTTGCGCAGCTTTTGGAAAGCAGTGTGCCGGAGCTGCAAAAGAAACTCGATTCCAGTGGTAATTTTGTGCCCATCAAGCGGCAGGTGGAGCCCGAGGTGGCAGATCAGATACTGGCGCTCGGTATTCCTGGTGTTTATGCACGCAAGGAATACAAGCGTCACTATCCTTCGGGTCCGATTGCCTCGCACATTCTCGGTTTTACCAACGTCGACGATGCCGGTATTGAGGGTATCGAGTATTCCCATCAGAGGGAACTTGCCGGACAAACTGGCAGCCGTCGCGTCATCCGTGATGGCAAAGGCAATGTGATCGAAGATATTGCCTATATACGCGAGCCTCAGGACGGCCGGGATCTTACACTGTCGATTGACAGCAAGATTCAATACATCGCCTTCACGCATCTGAAAAAAGCAGTTGAGGAACACAAGGCCAAGGCAGGTGCGATTGTAGTGCTCGATGTACAAACCGGCGAAGTTCTGGCACTGGCAAATATGCCGACGTTCAATCCGAATGTGCGGGAGGGACGTAACGTCAACCATATCCGTAACCGCGTTTTTACAGATACCTACGAACCAGGTTCCACACTTAAACCATTCACCATTGCCTTGGCCATGGATCGAGGCTTGGTCACCCCTGATACCGTGCTGGACACGCCAGACAAAATTACCTTTGGCTCCAAGTCAGTGGGCGATTCGCACGGTCATCCATCCAGCATGTCGGTGGCACAAATCATTCAACACTCGTCGAATGTAGGCACCATACGCGTGGCGCAGAAACTGCAGGCGCGTCAGATGTGGGATATGTTCACTGCCGTGGGCTATGGTCAGGCGCTACCGCGTTCTTTCTTTCCCGGCGCCGTTGCTGGCCGCCTGAGACCCTACAAGAATTGGCAACAGGTTGATCAGGCCACCATGAGTTATGGCCATGGCATATCGGTGTCTTTAATTCAGGTCGCGCGCTCGTACATGGTTTTTGCGCGTGATGGCGAGATCATTCCGTTGTCTTTCCAAAAGGTCGTGCAAGCACCTCAGCCTCAGCGGGTTATTACGGAAAAAACAGCAGTACAAATGCGCGAGATGCTGGAACGTGTCGTCGGGCCAGGAGGCACGGCACCGTATGCACAAGTGCGCGGCTACCGCATCGCCGGCAAGACTGGCACCGCGCACAAGGTCGAAGCGGGTCGGTATGTGAACAAATACGTGGCGTCTTTCGTTGGTCTTGCGCCTGCTTCGAATCCGCGCATCATTATTGCCGTGATGATTGACGAGCCTACCGGTGGCCAGCATTTCGGTGGTCAGGTCGCCGCGCCTGTCTTTGCAAACGTTGCATCGAGCACGCTGCGCTCACTCAACGTTGCTCCAGACACCTCGGTGGCCAACGTCATCATGCCGGCCACACCAGTGTCGGAGAACATGTGATGGCTGCCGCCATGATCACGACAGCCGACATCCATCAGTGGATGCGTACCACGGTGCCCGGTGCTCAACTCACAACAGATTCTCGACGGGTGCGCACCGGTGACGTATTTCTCGCTTGTCCTGGCGAGTCGGGTGATGGCCGAAACTACATCGCGCAAGCCGTCGAAGCTGGTGCCCGTGCGATCCTGTTTGATGATGCCGACAATTTTCAGTGGGATGAGAGCGTTACGCTGCCTCATTTGCCTGTGTATGATCTGGCGAAAATAGCGGGTCGTGTTGCACATGAATGGTACGGCCAACCTGATCGCGACATGTTGTGCATCGCAGTCACCGGTACCAACGGTAAAACATCCTGCACGCAGTGGCTAGGTAAGGCATTATCCCTGCAGCGCATGACAACGGCAATCGTCGGTACGCTGGGTATAGGTCAGTGGCGCAATGGTATGCGCGGGCTCTTCAATGCGACTGGCTTCACCACGCCCGATGCTGTGCAATTACACCGCGAACTGGCTGAACAGAAAAAGCAGGGTGCAGTTGTACTGGCAATCGAAGCATCATCCATTGGTCTGGTTCAGCGACGCATGCATGAGCTGCATGTCGATGTAGCAGTGCTGACGAATTTCAGTCGCGACCATCTCGATTTTCATGGCACCATGGAAGCCTACGAGGCTGCAAAAAGACAGCTCTTCGACTGGCCCGGTCTCAAGCATGCGGTGATCAATCTGGACGATGCAATGGGTCAGCGCCTGCTGACGCATGTGCGCAAAAATCATCCCGGCCTTGCTGTGACTGGCTACAGTATTGAGCCCGACCAACTACCGAAGACACCACAGGGTGTCAGCCTGCTGAGTGCAACAGATATCCGCGTGAGCCAGCAAGGTACGAGTTTCGTGTTGCATTCGCCCACGGGACAGGGGATGGTCCGAACGCAGCTCATCGGTCGATTCAACGTCAGCAACGTGCTCACCATTACCGCCGTGATGTTCAGTCGGGGCATGTCGTGGCAGACCGTAGTGTCAGCGCTTGAGTCATTGGTAGCGGTACCCGGACGCATGCAGCAGCTGGGCGGCGTGGATGCTCCCTTGGCGGTAATTGACTACGCACACACGCCGGATGCGCTGGAGAAGGCATTGCAGACACTACGTCCCGTTGCACAGGTACGTCGGGGTGAGCTGTGGTGCGTGTTTCTTCTTGTGTGAATCCGTCAC
>SYFN01000091.1 GCA_005800405.1 Burkholderiales bacterium | reverse complement strand
TGCCCAGTCCCGGACCTTTTGCGGTCACCTGACCATCAATGATCTGGTAGGGATGCGCCAGCGCTGGCGAACCAAAATCCATGAACTCCAGCCAGTGACAAGTGGGCGTCACTGCCAGCACATGCGCGCTGGCTTCTATGAATAAATGGCTCGATACAGGCATCGATGCGGCGCGTGCCATACCCATCACTGACAGCCAACCGGTAATACCACCGATCTTCATGAGATCGGGCATCATCATGTCGCAGGCACAGGCACTGATGGCACGTTCTGCGTCGCGCGGGAACCACCAGTTTTCACCGGTTTGTATGTTCGCATCGATCGACCCTCTCACCAGCGCATGTCCTTGCAGATCTTCTGCAATCACGGGCTCTTCCACCCAGTGGAGATCAAATGGCTCGAGCAAGCGAATGCGGCGAATGGCTTCGGTGGGTTGCAGGCTCTGATTGAAGTCCACCATCAGTGCCGTCTTCGGTCCTATCATCTGCCGGATTTCGCGTGTCACATGAACGTCGCGTTGCACATCCGGATCTCCGAGTTTGATCTTGATCGCACGAAAACCCTGCGCCATCGAGTGCTCGATCGCTTTGGCATCATGCACAGGATCCACCATGCCGTAGCTATCGTATGCCCACACCGGTTTTGCTTCGCCACCCAGCAGTGCAACAACGGGTTTGTTGACTGATTTGCCTAACGCATCCCAGTACGCCATATCCAGGGTGGACGCTACCATCCCGAGCAAACCCTGCATGCCGAGCAAACGATAGCGCTGCTCAAGCTGCTGCATTCGTGCGACTGGCACCACGGCTTTACCCACCAAATCCGGCTTGATCTCCTCAATAAGAGACAACAACGGCCGTAGAGTGACCGGCGTATAACCAAACAAATATGCGCTTCCGGTTACCCCTTGCTCGGTGAGCACATCCATCAGAATTAGCGGTGATACATCCACCGAGCCAGAGGCCGTTCTGACAGGTCGGGTGAGCGGCGCCACAATGGCGCGAGCGCGGATATCGCTTATGAGAAGGCTGTCCATGAAATTCCTGTCCAATGAGTGAATCGACCGATAAAGACCAAATTTTAGTCGGCGAACTGGCGATCACAAGCAATGAGGAATAAATTTCACCAATCCGAAGAAACCATGCATGAAAGGCAAGCATACACTAGGACTCCTGGATTCCCTCTCCTGCCCGATACCGGGCGTATGACTGATGCACATCCGCACCGCTGACCACCCAAGACCGCATGCTAAACTCGAGATTTCTCGATCTCACGGAGAATTACCATGGCTACTGTTCCTTTGCTTTCCTACGCTGATGCCAGCCCCGAGGCACGTGCAGTCTTTGATGATATCAAGCGTGTTCGCGGCGTCGATGACGTGAACAATTTCTGGAAAGCGCTGGCTCACTCGCCCGAGTTGCTGCAAGGCGTGTGGTCACAGGCCCAGCGAGTGATGAAGCCGGGTGCACTGGATGCGATGACAAAAGAGCTGATTTACATCGCCGTGTCAGCCGCCAATAGTTGTGAGTATTGCGTGCATTCCCACACAGCGGCCGCACGAGCCAAAGGCATGACGGATGCACAGCATGCAGAACTTTTAGCCGTGATCGGCATGGCCAGTCAGACCAATGCGCTGGTCAGCAGCCTGCAAGTACCCGTCGACGAAGCCTTCAAAAAATGAAGGCAAGCGTCGATGGAAAAACTCAGGGATAACGTACCCAGCCCTTGGTCGGCGAGCTCTGATCGGTGCGCTCGGCCGGTTTTTGGTTCGGTGCGGCGGTGGCGTGATGCCCGGCAGCGTCCTCGGTTTTTTCAGGCATGCCAGACGAGTGATGACTCGTGATCAGCCATTGAGAACCTATCTTTCGGTAAGCAAATGAGTAGCGCGCCTTGACAGTCGTGCCATCCGAAAATCGGAACGTGTAGAGCCCAGAGTCCGTTGCGCTGTTGCAGTCCACATCAATCACTCGATCGTCGATCGTGCCTTCCGGACGACGTGCCAGGAAGTGCGTAAAGTAATCCTCTTTCTCTGCCGTGGTGAATCGCGCGCGATTCGATACCGTCGGTAAAAGAACCGAGCCAGGGGCATAATTCGCCGCTACTTTTTTGGGGTCGCCCGTACGCAATGAGGCATTCCAGCGGTCGAACAGTGCCGCCACCTCGGATTTCAGCGGTGGGTTGCAGTAGTCTGACGATGGCTCGGCATGGGTGGATTTTGCGGCTGCGCTGTGGCTGTCTGCGTGGGTATCAGGGGCCGCATGCGCCACAGGGGTCGCCGTCGCTGCGTGTCCATCATGTCGAGCCACGGCAGGCGCGGCATGACCATCATCGCTCCCATGTGCATCGTTTTCCACCAGCGACTTTTTGGGCGCCAACGCTGCAGGCTTGTTCAGGCTGGTCTTTGCTGCCGGTGCCGGAGTGGATGATTGATCAGCTGGTTTCGCCTGTGCATCATGCCCGTCATGTACCGCGTTTACCGCAGGTGCAGCCGGAGCATCATGTGCTGCGTTGGTATCGGGTGCGGATGTCGCCTGCGACTCAGCTGGATTCGCAGCTGCATTGGCCGCGATACCGCGCGCCCTTACGTGCAGGCGCTTGCTGACTTTACCTTCGCCCGGGGCCATGGGTGTCGAGGTGTTGGCATGGGTATCTGCGGAAGAAGCGTCCTGGTTGCCTTGCGGCTTGGTTGCCGTACCCCGAGTCAATGCCTTGTGCTGTGATTTTGTGCGCACGGATTTGCGCGACTTTTTGGTCACTGTGGCTTGAGCAGGTTCGTCCGCAGGCTGCGACGTCGCATCTTTCGCCGCTACATCCTTGCCCTGCCCATCTTTGGAGGGTGCCTGTTTTGTAGCAGCGGCGTGGTCATCGTGATGCGCGTCGGCTGCAAAGACAGCAGCGCTGGCCAGCATCAGGATCACCACGGTTCCGGTCAATGGATTAAAGTTCATCTTGTTTTCCTTCGCAAAGCGAGTGAAGCGCTGAAACCGTCGACCCACGCAGCCATTCCACGCCCTACGGAATCCACGGATTTTCGTACTATTTCGCGGGGCAACTGCGAAACCTGTCAACCGCATGGCGGGATGGTTCTAACGACTGTGTGCCGCCCCGCAGACAAAACCTCTTGTCGTGGATAATCGAACTGGCGACGGTTTTCTATAGCCCTCGGCACAAACAAATATACTCATCAGGGCTAAAGATTTACAGCGCTCGGTTCGATTAGGTGATGGTCGACCAGTTTCTATGGCAACGTCGCTGGGTTTATTACATATTTGACAGCGTTTAACAGGCAACGGTCGCATTCGGCTCGACGAATGCAATCCTGCCCGGCAGTTTTGTTATCAAAGGAGAAAAAAATGACCAAACAAATCATTGAGACACTGCCTGGCGGACTGCATCAGTCAGACTGCCCGTGCTGCAAGCCCGTTGCATCGGGCACCTCTCGTCGCCAGTTCCTGGCTACCGGCGCCGCAGTTCTGGCCGGCGGCATGATGGGTTTTGTACCCGGACGTTCAATGGCTGCTGGCGGCAACTACGAAGCCATGCTGGTCAATTGCATCGACCCGCGTTTTACTACCCTGAGCTGGCAGTACATGGGTTTGCTCTCCGGTGTGGATCGCGAGAAGTTGGGTGACAATTACAGCCATTTCGTGATGGCGGGTGGTCCAATTGGCGCTGTCCATCCGAAATTCGCACCCTGGCACAAAACCTTTTGGGACAACCTCGAAATCACAGTCGCTCTGCATCACATCAAACGTGTGGTCGCACTGTCCCATCGCGATTGCGGCGCGGCCAAGCTGGCCTTTGGTGCACCGGGTGTGGCCGAAAAAGAAGTCGAGACAGGTTCTCATACAGAGGCACTTGCGATGTTCCGTAAGGAAGTCAATACGCGCCATCCCAAGCTAAGCGTGATCACCGGAATCATGGATCTGACCGGCCGCGTTGATCTGATCGGCTAAGCAAAGTACACCGGTAGTACGCAAAAAGAAAATCCCGGGCCAAAAGCCCGGGATTTTCCATTTCGGGAGAGGCTGAATAAATCCACGTTTTATGGCGCACCAGCGTAGCTGTGCCACGTGCGGACCAGCAAGCTCAAGAGTTTGGTGCCATTGACCTTGCCACAAAAGGTTCTCAGTTTATTAAATCAGCGCTTCCGTATATCAAGCTGCCCCTTTACGCCCGGCGATGTATTTCACACCATTGGGTCCATAAGTTTCCGTGTGCATCACGTTAGCACTTAAATGAAAGGTGTCGCCAACGCGACAGTGTGTCTCCTTGCCATCTACCACCACCCTGATTTCACCTTCGATGATCATCGCCTTGGCCTCAAAAGGATGACTGTGCAAATCCATACCCATATTTGCCTCTCGCTCGACGATGACAACCTCAAAGCCTTCGCTTTCGAGCATCGTCTTGAATGCCTGCTGATCCATTGTTTCTCCTTGTATTATCTCGTTGAAATCAGTTTTACCAGTGTCAGCAGCGTCTGATTGATTGGTGTCGGTATACCCCGTAGCGCTCCCTGCCTGCACACATAACCGTTCAGATAATCAATTTCGTTTGGTTTACCGCGGGCCACATCCTGGGCAGTGGACGAATACTGGGTTGCCATATTGGTTGAAACCTGCCTGACGATTTCATAGCTGTCACCCGGAACCTGCACATCGACCGCCTTCGCGACAGCAAGGCACTCGGTCACCACGGTGTGCATCAACTCACGTACGCTAGGAACTTCTACCAGTCTGCCGTACGGCTGCTGTGCGATGGCGGAGAGCGCGTTGTATGCACAATTGACGATCAACTTGCCCCATAAAATACCCATAATATTCGTCGATACCTGCACCGGTACGCCTGCCTCACTGCATTTCGCTGCAAGCTTCTCACTCACGGGCGAATCACCAATCGTGAGTTCACCACGCCCATGATGTTTCAGGTGTCCGGGTCCTGCCATTTCAGTGGCGATATAAACAACCGCAGGTATGACGCGCTGGGGAAGCAGGCGCTGCAGCATCTCTGCATTTTCCACGCCATTTTGCAGCGATAAAATAATCGCATCCGGCGACAAATGTGGCAGCATGGCCTCGGCTGCGCTTACTGTATCGGTTGATTTCACACAGAAGAGCACTACGCGCGCTGAGGCGATATCACTGACCTCGGTAGTTGCGTGAAGCTTTACATACTCGGTAAAACTCAGTGTTTCAAGCAAAAGCCCCTTCTGCTGGATGGCGTCAACATGCGATGGTCGACCGATCAGAGTGACGGGGTAACCGGCCCGCGCGAGCATGCCACCGAAATAACAGCCGACCGAGCCTGCCCCCATGACCACAATGGTGTTGTCTGATCGGATAGCTGAGAGCATGTTGGATCTGCTGATTGTTTTTATCAAAATAACGCGACCGGCCGAGCTTGTTCGCAGCCCAACTATACAGGAGGCAGCTTACAGCCTAGATGCCAGCGTGACCGTCCGACATCGTATACTCGGTTTTACGTACCCTACGCAGCAGGAGAGATGCATGACAACGAAACCATGGCGCGCAGCACTCCGAGGGATCATTGGCCTGATGTTCGGGCTACCCGCGCTGGCGGCTGATTGGAGCGGCACCCGAAACATCGTTCTCTCCAATGCCACAGGTGAGCGCCACATCATCGGGCAAGTGATTTTTTCTGATGCAGCCCAGGGAAAAACGGCGTTTCGTATCGAGATGGCTGCCCATATGCAGGATTATTTTCTGGCGATGCGCCCCTTTCTCTGTCTGACCGGTCCCGTGCAACGTCTTTGCTAGTTCCCGGTTCATAACGAAGCGGCGCTGGTCAGCAAAGATGATTTGCTACCTTTGGAATGCGCACTCATGTTCATGCGAACCCGGTCCACAGATCTGCACGTGAATCCTTTTTATGGTTTGTACTATCGTCTGCGTGTCGATGGCGATCGTATCGCTGGCACGCTGTTCGAGGTCGACATGGCGCCTTTCATTGCGCCCGATGTGCTTCCGGTCGAACAAAGACAACGCCCTTTGAAGGCGAAGGATTTTTATGATGCCGATCCGGGTTCGAACTGGTTACCGCTGTTGAGCATCAAATGACCTATCCGGTGCTCAGGCGCCAGCATCCATCGTAGCAAACACCTGCTGTGCCAAGGTAAACGCAATATTTGCAGCAGGCACACCACAATAAATCGCTGTCTGCAGCAATGCCTCACTGACCTCCTCACGGGTTACGCCATTGTGTATTGCAGCGCGCAAGTGCAGCTTGAGCTCTTCCTCGCGGTTGAGTGCCACCATCATGCAAATCGTCATCAGGCTGCGCGTGTGTGCCGGCAAACCCGGACGCGTCCAAATTTCACCCCATGCGTAGCGTGTGATGAGATCCTGAAAATCACTGGTGAAGTCAGTGCGATTGGCCTGCGCGCGATCGACATGCGCGTCGCCAAGCACTTGCCGGCGCTTTTTCATGCCTTGTTCATAACGTTCTTTTTCATCCATGTGCGCTTTCCTTGTTCAGTATGAAACCTAGCAGATTCTGCGTAAAAGCCTGCGCCACTTCCCAATTCGATAAATGTGCGGCGTTGAGTTCGACGTATTGAGCGCCTCGAATCGCGCGTGCGATCAGCTCGCCATGCTCTGGTGGAGTAGATTTGTCGTGTCTCCCGGCGATCACTAGCGTGGGTGCTGAAATTTTCGACAGGTCGTCGCGCTGGTCCATGTCACGCACGGCAGCGCAATTAGCCACATAACCCTCAACGGCGGTGCTCGCCAGCATTCGTCGAACGCGCTCGACCTGAGCGGGCGCGTGGGCAATAAAATCTGCTGTGAACCAGCGATCAAGCACGATCTCGATAATCGACACCATACCCTCCTGACGAACTTTGCTGATACGTGCATTCCACACTTCGGGCAAACCAATCGCGGCACTGATGTTGCATAGCGCGAGCCGGTCAATCCGTTCGGCCGCATGAATACCCAACCACATGCCTGTCATGCCACCCATCGATAGTCCACAAAAATGAGCACGCTGAATTTGCAGTGCATCCAGTAGCGTCAGCACATCGCCGCCCATCTGAGCTATTGTGTAAGGGCCGGGTGTGACATCAGACTGATCATGACCGCGCGTGTAACAGCGCAGCACACGGAAGTGCTCAAGCAAAGCGGGCAATTGTGGCAACCACATATCCATGGTGGTGCCAAGTGAATTTGACATGACCAGCACGGGCGCGTCCTCATTACCTGCAACCGCCTCGAGCACGTAATGAAGTTTACCGCTACCTGTCTGAATGAACGACATGATGACTCCTGAAGGTGGCTTGTAAGAGCATATTCATGTTTGTCACGCCTTGCGCTGACGGTGATGCGCGAGCACACGTTCGACCAACGCAGGTGCTTCACCCAGATAATGCGCTGGATCAAACAGGGCCTCAATGCGCGATGAGGAAAAGTCTTGCGGCATCCGAGTATCTGAATTCAGAACGTCAAGCAGTGAGCGACCACTTTCGACCGCTTGGTGACAAGCCGCCTCGATCAACTCATGCGCCACTGCGCGACCCACATGCTGCGCGAGTGCCAGCGACACCGCTTCGGCTATGACCAAACCCTGCGTAATCTCGATATTGGATCGCATGCGTGCAGCATCGACCGCAAGACCGGACATCACCTCACGCAATTGATTCAGGGCTGCCGAAGTCAGCGATGCAATCTCCGGCAGGGTGTCCCATTCAGCTTGCCATCCACCGAGGGCGCGCTCTTGTTCCTGGACCATCGCTGTCAGCATGGTGGATACCAGTGCCGGCACGCGGATCGCGCAAGCGAGCACTGCAGAACAAGCGACGGGATTGCGCTTGTGCGGCATGGTGG
This sequence comes from Burkholderiales bacterium, assembly GCA_005800405.1. Classification (GTDB taxonomy): domain Bacteria; phylum Pseudomonadota; class Gammaproteobacteria; order Burkholderiales; family Burkholderiaceae_D; genus Pernthalerella. The sequence continues at coordinate 2,335 of SYFN01000091.1, read as the reverse complement.
ATGAACCGCCGCGTTCCTGCGCAAGGGGCTCGGCAAGTTCGGCGATTTCAGTTTGCGAGTGCAAAGCAATGTCGCGCGCCATTTTGCCGAGTGTGCCTGTGAGCAGTCCAAAGGTCGTAGCGATCTCGCCCATACGATCTCGGTGCGTATGCCAGGACAGTGCCGGCAGCGCAAGCGACAAATCCTTGGCGAGTGCGGTCGCAACTGTCAATCCACTGTGACCGAGACTGGCCAGGGTCCCTGTGGCACCGCCGAACTGCAAAACACACACGCGAGTGCGTAATTCCTGCAAACGATCTTGATGACGCATGATCGCATCCAGCCATCCGGCAATTTTCAGGCCGAGTGTGGTGGGCTGCGCATGCTGCATCCAGGTGCGCCCCATCATGATGGTCGCACGGTGTTGATGCGCAAGCGATGCCAGCGTATCAGCCAGTTCGGCCAAATCCGTCGTGATCAGATCAATCGCATCGCGTAACTGCAGGACACGTCCGCTGTCAATCACATCCTGACTGGTCGCCCCCCAGTGCACATAGCGCGCAGCCTCTGCATCTGTCTTCGCTACCACCGCAGTCAATTGTTTAACCAGTGGAATGGCAAGATTACCGGCGCTACTGACTAATTTCGCCAGCGTATCGGCATCAATCAGATCTGCCTTGCACGCACCGACAATCGCTGCCACGGCACTTTGAGGTATCACGTCTTCGAGAGCGAGCGCACGAGCCAATGCCGCCTCAACATCAAGCATGCGCTGTATCGTATTCCTGTCAGAAAAAAGACGCTGCATGCCTTCGCTGGAAAACAAGCCGTCAGTCAGTGAGGAGATATGCATGATTTCAGGCTTGGATCAGAGATCAAAGAAGACGGTTTCATTGGCACCCCCCCCGATGACGATGTCCCATTGAAAATGGGATGAATCATCGGGCTGCGCCACAGCAATCAGCGTTCTCTGCCTTGCCTGCGGTAGGACACGCATGACGGGGTCAGATGCATGATCATCACCCGGAAAATACAGACGCGTCACCAACTGCCGCAACAAACCACGCGCAAAGATATTGACCAGAATATGGGGGGCCTGCAATTGCCCACCCAGCGCAGGTACTGCGCCGGGCTTGATGGTGGTGAACATGAACTTACCTTGCTGATCCGTAGGCTGACGGCCAAAACCGCTGAATCCCTCTTGCAGCGGCAAGTCTCGCGTATCGGCGGGATGGGCATATTTGCCATGCGCATTCGCTTGCCAGAATTCGATCATGCCATCGGGCACGGGCTGACCATCGGCATCCAGCAGTTTTCCGTGAATCGTGATGCGCTCACGTTCTACAGCCGCTGGCGCGAGGTCGCGGGTATTGAGCCAGTCAAGACCAATGTGGAGGTAGGGACCGACCGTCTGTGAGGGCGTGGGTTGGTGGCTCATCTTAGCGCTCCATGGGCGTCGCACGCTGGCCACGCAGTACGATGTCGAATTGAAGACCCAGCGCGAATTGCGGCTCAGTCAGATCCAATCTGAAATCAGCGATCATGCGCCGACGCGCTTTCTCGTCGGGCAAACTCTGATAAATCGGATCGAACGCAAGCAATGGATCACCGGGAAAATACATTTGCGTCACGAGTCGCGTTGCAAAAGCGTGGCCGAAAAGTGAAAAATGGATGTGTGCAGGTCGCCAGGCATTGGGATGATTACCCCAGGGATAAGCACCAGGACGAATGGTAAGAAAGCGATAGTTACCCTGCGCATCCGTCATCGTACGACCGGCGCCGGTGAAATTCGGATCCAGCGGCGCATCATGCTGATCATTTTTATGCTGGTAACGACCGGCCGCATTGGCCTGCCAGATTTCAATCAGCGTGTTGGGCACCGGACGGCCATCCTCATCCAGCACACGACCTTCGACGATAATGCGCTCGCCTAGGGGTTCCCCCGCGTGCTGCCGCGTAAGGTCAGCATCCTGTGCCTGAACACGCTCGTGACCAAATACAGGCCCCGTCAATTCGGACAGCGATTGCGGCAGCAGTATCAGCGGCTGCGACGGTGAGCGTTTGACGGTTGATGCATACGGCGGGTACAGGTATTCGGGTTGCGCGCCCGGAGTTGCTTTGCGATAGGGAAGCAATTCAGACATCAACATTCCTATTTCATGTTTCCCGACAGAGTTTGAATTTCTCTTTTCATGGCAAGCCACCGAGCGCCTGCGTCGTGCGCTTACACGCGCTCCAGCATCACGGCAATGCCCTGCCCTACGCCAATGCACATGGTGCAGAGCGCGTAACGACCTCCCGTACGATGCAGTTGATACATCGCCGTCGTTACTAGTCGCGCGCCGCTCATACCGAG
>SYFN01000090.1 GCA_005800405.1 Burkholderiales bacterium | reverse complement strand
CAGCCGGAGCAGTAGTACGCGGGGCGGGGTGGAGTATTGACCGCCTTGTTCAGGACTTGTTCTTTGGCTTCAAGGAAGGCCAGACGTGCCTTGATCAGATCACTGGTGTGAAAACGAGCGATGCGTGACGCAATCACGCGCGCAATCTGGGCGACAGAAAAATCGACCTTCGAGGTCAGCAGCCAGTCCCCGCGCGGTGCCACCCACTCGCCTTTTTCATCGAACTTACCGATGACGGGTGGTCGCACGTTTTCCTGCCAGTTGTAGAGCTGCTCTTTGAGCTGGTATTCAACGATCTGCCGTTTTTCTTCAACCACCAGAATTTCATCTAGCCCCCGCGCGAAATCACGAATACCTTCCGGCTCCAGCGGCCAGGGCATCGACACCTTATGCACGCGCAGTCCGATTTCGGCAGCTCGAGTTTCATCAATGCCCAACTCCTCCAGCGCTTCGAGTACATCCAGATACGATTTACCGGAGGCGATGATGCCCAGCTTCGCATTCGGGCTGTCGGTCATCGTGCGGTTGAGTTTGTTGGTTCGGGCGTAGGCAATCGCTGCATAAATCTTATAGTCCTGCATCAGCGCTTCCTGCTTGCGCGCTTGCACGCCCAGGGTGTCGGTCGAAAGACGCGTGTTCAGGCCGCCTTCGGGCATTTTCACATCGTCCGGATACACGATCTTCAAGCGAAACGGATCAGCATCAACCGAGGCCGTGGATTCCACCGTATCGGCCAGCGCTTTTAAGCCGACGGCGCAGCCGGAGCAGCGTGACATTGCCCAGGCATGCAAGCCGAGGTCGAGATATTCCTGCACATTGCAGGGATAGAGTACCGGGATCATGCAAGCGGAGAACATATGCTCTGACTGGTGGGGCAGCGTCGATGAGTACGCACCGTGATCATCGCCCGCGACCAGTAGTACACCGCCGTGTTGCGCGGTGCCGGCATGATTCATGTGCTTGAAGACGTCACCGCAGCGATCAACGCCGGGACCTTTGCCATACCAGAGCGCGAACACACCATCGTATTTGGCAGGACCGACCAGCCCCACGGTTTGTGTGCCCCAGACCGCGGTGGCGGCAAGGTCTTCGTTGACACCGGGGACAAATTTCACATGGTGGGTATCCAGATGTTTTTGCGCCTTCCATAGGGCCTCGTCCAGCATGCCCAGTGGTGAGCCGCGGTAGCCGCTGACAAAGCCTGCCGTGTTGAGACCGGCCGCAGCATCGCGCAGTCGCTGCATCATGGGCAGACGCACCAGCGCTTGAATACCCGAGAGATAAATACGCCCATCGACTTTGCTGTATTTGTCGTCCAGCGTTACGTCTGGTCGACGAATGGCGGTGAGGGTGGTCGCGGCGGCAGTGGACCGGGTGTCGGTCGGCATGGAAGTCTCCTCCTTCAGGTTTTGGGGCTGCGCTGCGGCCTTGGCTCGTCCGGTAAGACGGTGTCGGGTCACAGGGCGGGGTGCCGCGGTAGCGGCTGAAACACACGGACTTCAGTGAAATCCGACAACAAAATATAGGGCTTTATTTACGGAAAATGTTCCTGAATTTTCGCCAGAATAGTGCTGAATCAGAAAATTTTTCTGTAAACGAGTATTTTTTCAGATGAATTAAGTTAGTGACCACATTTGATTGTGATCCGTGCCAGAAAGTCGTGCAGTAGCCTAATTTCCTTCGTTCCATCAAAGCCACTGGATTCCCCCTTGCAGGGCGCGCACTCGCTTGCAAGCCCTTGCCGTAGCTTGGCCATGCAGCCCCCGCCACAAACTGCGCCGTGAGCACCTAGGGAATTCGAACCGCACGCGATCCGCCCACGCAGCAGCGACTGCATGCAGGTGATGACGGTGGAAAGTGGAGGGCGGTATCACCAGCGACTGTCATCCCGGCGAAAGCCGGACTCCAGTGCCGTTCGTTATGCAGCCGATGGATCTGACAATAAAAAATGTAAAGCGACCTAAGTCCAGAGTACCTCAGAACTGGGCGGCAAAAGTGGCGGTCACGCGCATCGTATTCAAGCCCGCATAAGGCTCCTGCTGATAAATACCCATGATCGCAAATCTTTCTCCGGTTGGCAGCAGCAAATAACTTCCCAGTGAGGCTCTTCGTCTGCGTTGTACCGATGTTGAGTTCAACGAGACTGTCGATAAGCCGGCCATGCCCGAGGTCGGAACAATCAGGCTATCGTTAGTGTTAAGGTCGGCCCCCACCCCTCCTGATGCGACCAGATGAAATACGTTACTTACGGCGACATCAACATCGAGGCCAACCAGAGCGGTGGTACTGCTTGCCGATAGGGCGCTGTATGACAACGGCACCGAGACCGATGCGCTTGGATTTTCTTCGTAGGCGTTCAACCACTGCCGAATGTGGCGAACCGCCATGTAGGGCGATAGATTCAAGCCACCCTGAAATTCCATTCCGTAACGGACCGTTAGCTGAGCGGCGCTTGAACGCAAAGCGGTGGTACCCGAACCCGGTTCGCTGTAGCCTGTCACCGCGCGGGTAATGTCAACGGGATTTTTTTGGTAGCCGGCAGAGAATTTGATCTCCAGGCCTGCACCTGCCGGATTTTTTTCCAGTCAGTAAAAATACCGACCAAGGGATTGTAGTAACCCACACTGATACCGGAGCCCACCTTACCGTAAAAACTTCGATCGGCAAACAGTCCCAAGCGCGTACGGGTACTTGTGCGAAATGCCATGACGATCAGTCCACCGGCATCGTAAACCTGATCAACATTTGTTGTGGTGGATCTAATACCGCTCGAGATACAGAGGCGTTTTCCGGACGCAATCGGACAATCGTATTGCAGTCCAATGGCCAGTGCAGAGCTTTTCAAAGCCAGCATGTTGCTGATTTCGTTGGCGGTGGTGGTGAGCGAGTTCTGTGTGTCGGTGACGCTTAGTCCGATGATCAAGTCCCAGATCGAGCCCGTGCGATTGTTTAATACCCAGGGATAGCTTGAGTAAGTGCCCGAGGTCGCGGTCAAGTTGCTTGCGCTGATGCCGCTTAGAACGCTCCTGTAGGTGCCAGCTGCCACAGTCGAGCCAGTATAGATATCAAAAGTCATGGTGCCGCTGACCGTATTTGCCTGCAGCATACCGAAACTACTTCCGCTGTTGATGATGATGTTGTAGTTGGTGGGGAGGACTCCCGAGTAGGTGAGTGCGGAGCCAGATTTTCCCTGCAAATTGTTCAGTGTGGTGAGCGTTCCAGCATTAAAGATGCCAGAAGTATCGCCCGAAAGCGTTCCTTGGTTCGTAATCGTGATGATCGTTGCGCCCGATGTATTATTGATACCGTAGGTTGCACCCGACATCGTGCCTGCGTTGTCGATGGTGGTGATCGTCCCGCCATTGTAGAGAGCTTGCGAGTCGGAAGAGGAAATTGAACCGCCTGGCTGGTTGGTCAACGTGGTGATGGTGTTCAGATTCCTGATACCTGAATTGCCCAATCCTCCCACAATCCCGCTGCTGTTTATAAGGGTGGTGACGCTGCCGATGTTGCTGCCGCTGTTATTGACCAGAATACCTGCTGAGCCGCTGTAGGCTTGAATCACGCCTGAGTTCGTCACGGTACCAACGGCGGCATTGAGTCGCAAACCTTGGGCACCGCTGGTGGTTCCTTCCAAAGTTCCGCTGTTGGAGAAGCTATTTTGCTCAGCGGTAATTTTGACCGCAGGCGTGTTGGTTCCGCTGGATGTTACGGTAACGCCGCTGGACACATTGGCATTGATGTACTGCGTCGCCAGACTGAGGCTGTCGCAATTCGCTACCGGGCTACTATCGGCGGTACAGGTCGCCGCGCGCGCGCTCATGGCAAGGCACCCAATGAGGGCGAGCGGCAGGCTCCCAGCGAGGCGTGAAATCCAGCGTCTCGACAGTGTCTCCACAGCTACTGTTGTACTGGCCATGTTCGCATCGGTTCGTTTGGGGCCGCTCCGAAGGATGTCATAGATAAAATTTTAATAATATTGCCCAACCTCCAAGTCAGTAATCATTATTGGCACAATGAGGGCCGGACTTGAGCCAGATGCTATGAGAGGCTCTTACAAAAAGCCGCTCGCGTTGTTGCACCGCCTTGTCGTACAACCGCACTGTCTGCGTCAGTGCGCCTGGCCAGCAGCTTTTTGTTCGAGCCTTCAAGTCTTTGTGTTATCAGACGGCAGATGGGCGCCCACTGCAACGGTTTTTCCATGCGTTTGAGCTCGACGCAACAATCTCCGACCCAGTCGGACCGGCATCATTTCAGCGGGCGATGAAGACGTCGTATTTCACGTAAGCCTCGGTGCTGGTGCGCTTGAGCTCCACCATCTTGCCAATCGCTTGCACCTTGTTCATCCAGCTGTACTTCTCTGCGGAGGTCTGAAACAGCGGCGTGTTGATGAAATACGGCACGCGCTTGTCGTTCAAGACTTCGCCGCGACCCATGGCCTCTACGGCTTCTTTGCTAAGCACGACGACGCCGACATAACTCATATAAATGAACGCGCCATCTTCGGTTTCAATCGTCAGTCTGGCTTCCTGACGCAACGCGCCGGAAGGCATGGTGCGTAACCAGTCGCCGCCGGGTGCGATCACCTTGCCGTTGATGCCGGGTCCTTTGACCCAACCGCCGGGCAGGATATTGACGATGGTGAGGGTTGGATCGATCGCCTTGCGCTCGGTGGGCAGGTAGATCGTCATCAGATACTCGGTACTGATTTGCGTGGATTGCGCATGACTGGTGAGCGGCAATGCGAACAGCGACAGTAAGAGGGTAAGCGCGGTGCTGAAGATTTTCATTTTGGTGTCTTAAAGTTGATTGATAAGCCCGGCATCCGGGGTACTCGCGCGATGCTCGAGGCATAGCGACACCGAGCGCCAGCTTAGCGCGTTATCGCAGACTCTCGCCCATGAGGCAAGCAAAATGCCCTCCGCGTTATTGAATTGAAAATATCAACGATCACCAACAGATGCCTGGGGTCTCATCGGCGCATACCCGGCAAATGTTTCGGTACCGCGAGCGGAATTTTGTTGGCGCTTTACACACACAGTAGTAGAGTGCGAATCACCGAACCTGATCGCCGGAGATCTACATGCCCTCCATTCTTGGCCCTGTACGGCGTACTGCGTTTGAACGCGACGGCTTTGTACTGGTGCCCTCGTTGTTTGATGCAGATGAAATTGCGCTATTGAGCGCGGCGATCGAGACTGATCCGCAATTGAAGGCAAGTCTTTACGATCGCCATGATGCCAGCGGCAAGAGCACGCGCATGGCAACTTGGAACCATCCCGGTGATAGCGTCTATGGCCTGGCGGCGCGCTCGCGACGTGTGGTCGATACGATGGAGGAGCTGCTCGGTGGCGAGGTCTATCACTATCATTCCAAGCTCACCGCCAAGGAGCCGCGCGAGGGTGGCGCATGGGAATGGCATCAGGATTACGGCTACTGGTATCACAATGGCTGCGTGTGCCCGTTCATGGCCAGTGTGATGGTCGCGCTCGACAAGACCACGCGCGAGAACGGCTGTTTGCAATTGATACGCGGCTCTCATCACGCGGGTCGCGTCGAGCATGGCATTCTGCCCGGCGAGCAGGTGGGTGCCGATCCGCGGCGTGTCGAAGAAATGCTCAAGCAGATGGAGCTGGTATACGCTGAGATGGCCCCGGGTGATGGTTTATTTTTTCATGCGAACGTGATGCATCGCTCGGATCAGAATCGCTCACCAGATCGGCGCTGGACGGTTCTGTTTTGCTATAACGCGGCGCGTAACAATCCCTATATCGAACATCATCATCCGCAATATACACCGCTGGACAAGGTGGATGATGACGCCATTCTGCGAGTAGGCATGCGTCACGCGCCGCAGTCCGATGATTACTTCCGGAAGAGTTTTTCGAATCCACCAGAGTTGAAAAAGCGGCTCTGATTGACCCCGAACACTCGCAGACACCTATGCAATCAAATCCCGACGACATTACTGGTCTGACCGCGCAAGCACTGTCATCTGCAATTCATGATCGCAAGCTGTCCTGTCGAGAGGTGATGCAGGCATATCTGACCCGCATTCATCGTTTGAATCCAGGTTATAACGCACTGATCCATCTGGCGGCAGATGACGATTTGCTTGAACAAGCGAATGCGCGCGATGCACAGCTGGCGCGCGGTGAATCCATGGGTTGGATGCATGGGATACCGCATGCGATTAAAAACACTGCACATGTACTTGGTTTTCCGAGCGACTTTGGATGCCCTTTGCTGCAAGGTGTCATGCCACAACATGACCAGATCATCGCGCAGCGGATCAAGGCGGCGGGTGCAATCATCATCGGTAAAACCAATATCCCTGAACTGGGTCTGGGGTCCCATACCTTCAACAAGATTCATGGCACAACCCTCAATGCGTGGGACCCCAGTGTGAGCGCAGGTGGCAGCAGTGGCGGCGCGGCGGTAGCACTGGCACATCGGATGCTGCCTGTGGCAGATGGTTCGGATTTCATGGGTAGTTTGCGCAATCCCGCAGGTTGGAACAATGTATTTGGTCTGCGTCCCAGTCAGGGGCTGGTGCCACGCTGGCCGCGGGTCGAGTTCTGGTTGCATCAGCTGGCGATCGAGGGTCCGATGGCTCGTAACGTAGGCGATCTTGCGCAGCTGTTGGCGACACAGGCAGGCGCGGATATGCGCGATCCGATGTCGCTTGGCTCGGCCTATGCAGTGCCCACGTGCTGGCCCGAGCCGTCCGCGCTCAAGGGACTGCGCATCGGCTGGCTGGGCAGTCTGAACGGTCATCTCGCGCTTGAGCCTGATGTGCTCGCGGTGTGTGAGCAAGGACTCGAGCGGATGACAGCCGCCGGTGCGTTGGTGGAACCTTTGTCATCCGGTTTTGGCTTCGATCCCGAAGCCGTCTGGGAGGCGTGGCTGGTGTGGCGGCGTGCGCTGACGGCAGCCAATGTGCGTGGGCTGATCAAGCTGCCACGCGCGCGTGAACTGCTCGAGGCAAAAACGCTGTGGGAATATGATCAGGCTGAAGGTTTACCCAATACGGTATTCGAGACGGCGAGTGAGGCACGTAGTGTGTTCTACTACGCGATGTTGGGGCTGTTGTCGCGTTTTGCTGTTTTGGCTCTGCCCGTCGCGCAAGTCTGGCCTTTTCCTGCCGAGCAGCCATGGCCAACGACGATTGCCGGTCGCACGATGGACACCTACCATCGCTGGATGGAATGCACGATTTACGCCACGATGGCCGGCTTGCCAGCGATTAGCGTGCCGGCTGGATTTGATGTAACCGGTCGTTGGCCCATGGGCCTGCAGTTGATTGGCCAGCCCAGAGGGGATGGCGCTTTACTTGAGGTAGCAGCTGCCTACGAGGTGATCGTTATGGATATCCTGAATCGTCGGCCACCTGTACCTGGTATGTGAACCCTTTTGATTTGCTTCCTTTGCCCGAAATTCTCTTCACTTGTTTGTATCAGCGATTTGCCACATTCCAGGCAAGAATTTTTTGAGAATCACATTTGATGTTTCGATGAAAGGCGGTAGAAAAACTTTTTGACAATCGAAACAGTAGACGTAAAGGTACGCCATTTTCGTACGAGAAGGATTTTTCCATCAGAAGAAATGGCCAGTCATCGTCATCCTCGACCGCTCTCATCGGGAAAAGGGGATATCTTTCTTTCGCTATCTCTGCAATGTCTGCGACATCCTTGAGAAGCGAGTTTTCAACGGATACCGCTTTGCCGATCAAAACGATGGATTTATCTTTTGGTCTTATTTTCACGTTGATCGGCATATCGATACCGCTCTCGAAGCTGACTTCATTTTTGCCGGCCAGTTTCGCATCAAATTTGAATCGCTTGAATACCTGAAGCAGACTGTCCTGCGTCACATCCCCCATATTAAGCACCATCATGACGGTATCGCTGAACTGAGCGCGAGATTCTTCAACTATTTCGAGAATTTCAAAAGACAGTCTGGGGATATGATCTTCTTCAATTCCCTGATCCTTCAAAATTTGTAAAAGAGTTTTATGCACCTCTTCGAACACGGTCGAACTGACTTGGATGGCGGGCATGGAGCTTTTTTGAGCCCGCATGGGGTCCCGATAGTGATTCTCGGGCTGTTCCATCACGAAGTGGCTGAACTTGAATACATCGGCGATCAATGCATCCATGTGAACGCTGATGAAGAAATGTGAAATAGCGCGGTTGGCGGTCACCTGAGTGTAGAGCGCCTGCAAAATGGAATTTAATATCATCCTTGGATTTTTATAATTTTCTAATTGTGAAAACATAGCTTTTTCCTATCGATGTCCGGAGTATCCGAATCGCGCAAAGTTTAACTCAGTGAGCACCAGCAGCCTCGAGAGCTGTTTGCGCGCATACAGCACGGGCATTTGGCCTTGGCGCAGGGGCGGTCGCTTGTCTCGTCATCATCTTCGTCCGGGAGTGCAGGAAACTCATCGACGCGTACATAGCCCGCGGTGTCCGAATGCGGTTCCCAGTGGTACGGAAATTCAGATACCAGGTAACGGCTGAGTTCTTCGACGGTCAGGACGGTCTCAACCTGACTGAGTGCGCAGTAGCGCCACAGGGTCCCTTCACTTTCGACATCCTCTCCCTGGCAGGCATCGACCACGCGTTTCCAGGCGCGAGTTCGGTGCGAGGCGATATGCCACTTGAATAGGGTGAGATGTCTTTTATTCATGTGATTGTTCACCTCTCTGCTGGACTGGCTCGCCACACAGCGCGGATCTGGAACCTATCTCGTTAGGCCGCCGGCGGTGTTGGCAGTACCTTGTCGTCCGTCTATAGTGCCTGCGGTACTGCCGCTTTGCCATCAACCGAACGAGACAGGTTCTTATTATTTATTATTATGCACGTCGGAATACGAGGAAATCCCGACGTACCCCTGCTTTCCCCAAAGATCAAAGCATACCTACGAGCTAGAGGAGTTCCAGTTGACTAAGCTGGATCCGGAACGCGCCAGCTTGCTTGTCAGCGATCAGGATACCGAACTCCTTGGCTTCGGAAAAAACAAGCGGCTTTGCCGATACCGGACGACCGCGGAATACTGCCTCAAAATCCCCTGGATGAAATTGATGAGTGCTCCATTCGGTTGAGGAATCGAACGGGCATTTATAGAGCGGCGCCGTAGTGGAGGCATCGGTTCGCAGGATCAGCTGATAGCGTTTACCGTCACCGCGGGACGTGAGCTTCAATGATGAAACTCCCTGGAGGACATCGGCTGGGCAGCGCATGGAAGCAAAGCCACCGTTATTTTCCAGTGAGACCATCCCTTCAAAGATCACCCCCTCAGGATCGCTGATGAAGCGGGAATCGGATCGCCCACCCATGACATCGTCATTGACGATGCGCATCGCTTTGGAGAAATCTGGATTTCTGAAGTCCATGATGCCGGTACTGTCTCGGGTGTGGCCCTGCGCGTGAAATAGAAATAAAGACCCAAGTGCCAAACGCATGAGCATGACTCTTCGAGATAACCGCATCGTGATGCTCCCAGGTGCAACTGAGGAAACTGTCCATATAGCCATGACTCAGCGACTGGTATTCGCGTTGGTTTTACAAACCGATGGTCCGAGCCCATCGGCTCACATGCGCCACCCATAGCCAAGGTACATCAGCGGCGTGTAACTCCGCTCCGCAACAGGACTATTGGCTTGTGTATTGGACAGACGGTTGACGCTCACCCCAAAAAAGACGGCGCCGCTACCACCTATTGCGTAGAGGCCCGTCAGGCCCGCCGAGAAGCTCACGCCAGCCCCCACATTACGCGCCAGTCCGTCGGGTGTTTCCGAGGCTCGCATGCCCCAGTAGTAGTCATTCATCGCGGCGTTCTGCCACGAGGCAGCCGCCAGACCATTCAAGCGAAATCCTTGCCCCGTTATTAGCGGGCGAATGAATTGCATCTGCGCCGCCTGCCCATGGCTGCGGCCGGTCACATCAAACCCATACTCAAGGTTCACCACGCCAGCGGGTGTGGTCCAGCGCATGCTTGGTCCAGCGTCGATTGCAAACTCACGATCGGCCATGCCTGCCGTTCGCGCATTGTCGCTGGCGTTGTAGCCGAACCGTGGTTCGGCGTACAGGCCGATACGCAGGGATCTGTCCTCTGAGGTAAAGCCCCAGACGCCGGCCTTCAGCCCCGAGATGTAAGCGATATTGTTCCAGTTGTACTGAACCACCGGCAGTGCCATCACGCGCAAATCACTGCTGCCCGAGGTTTTTGGGAAAGCCCCGATACCAAGACCGAGGAAATTGCTCCCGGACGGTATCGGTGGCTGCGCCTGCTTCTCGGCCACCGACTGAGCGATGGCATCAGAGACGAGTGAGAGAACGGCCAATAGCGTACTGAATATCGACTTTTGAAAAGGAGTCATCTCGTATCCTGAGGCTGAGCGGTTTATACGGAAGACGCCATTATCTACGGCTTTTGCGGAAGAGCTCGCCTTCGCTTTGCGAGCACCCAGGCCGTGTTGATGCCGGTGACGATCATGATTGGCCAAAGAAAGGTGCATACCATCGCCCAGAATGCGCGACCACCGAGCGAGGCGGGGTGAATGGCATCCTCCGGCTTGTGAGGTCCCTCGCTGAACCAGTGCCGGCACGAAAATGTGGCGAGACCAAAGCAGGCACCCGCGACGAGGAAAAGAGCAATGTAAGCGTTCATAGTCTTACTCCGGTGGTTGATTCAAATCGTCGAGCCTTCGTTTCCGCGTTGACCAGCGCAGCTGGGGGCCGTCTGATTATCCACTCGGACGACCAGTGTCAACTGTGCTGTACAGTATATTGTGACAACAAAAAAGTACGACTTTGAAAGCTGGCCGAGGTCATAGCGCTCGGTCGCGCTTCACCCAGAAAATGGGCTGAGAGGTACCGTGCAATGCGTGAGGACATCGAAATGTAGTTAAAAAAATAACACTCATAGAAAAGCGTAGGACGAATCGCTGTGTTTTATTTGATTAAGGTGCAGACTCTGAGTTGGACTACGAGTTAGCTTGCTTGTTCGCGGCAGGATTCTCCCCTCCTGCAGTTGATTTCTCTTGAGTTTTTTACGCTGTTTGTTTCAAATTTTGTAAATCTTGCGCAGCGTGAGTATTTCATTGCAAAATTACTTGGCGCACGGAGCTCACAAGCGAAACGGCGTGCTGCAGACTCTGAATCTACCTACCGAGGAGGAGAATAATGAACAAGATATCGAGATCAACATCGCTGGCTCTGTTTGTGGTGTTGGTCAGCGCCGCCGGTGCCGCTGCCGCGGGCACCACCTATAAAACTTCTGCCGTTGCAAAAAGTGATTTTCAGACTGTGGAATGGAATGGCGGGAAGATCACGGTGGGTAGTCTGAAGGGCGTGCTTGAGGCTTACGGAAGCACGAGTGCATCAATGCCCAATGGGCAGAGTATTCAAAACTGCTTACTGCGATCGGCTCGGATCAACGATTCCACCGATATCGTCGCCAATTGCACAATCACCGATAAGGACGGTGACGTGCTTTACGGGATTTCAGAGCGAAAGCAGGGTGATCTGAGCGCAGGTACTGGCGGCAAGGGAAAAACTCGCTATGTCGGCGGAACAGGAAAATATAAAAATATCAAAGGGGGCTGTGACTACCAGACCCGCTATTTACCGGAGAATTGGTTGGTGGTTGAGTCGGAGTGCACGATCGACTGATCTCATCGGCGCGGCAGGGCTTGGTCAGTCAGTTGGCTCCATCACAAGCTTGGAGGGTAGGACTGAGCCCGCCATGAGAGTGCTCATTGCGGGAGGTGATTTACACCGTCGCGATGGGTGTGACCGGAGACCCCACAGCGCCCGGCAGACGTAAAGGCGGGGCAGTCAACAGAAAGCGGTTGCGTGCGTGCGCGCGCAACCAGTTCGCCAGTGGGGAGAGGTGCCAGAGCTCACCCAGATGGATGCCCAGCTTGAACAGGCAATGTTCATGAAGTGGCAATGCCGCATAGCAGCCCGCCTGTGCCGAAACCGGATGGGCTTCCACTGCATAATTGTCAGCGATAAGTACCGATAATCCGGATTGTGTTATCCATTCCAGCAGGGCAGGATCTCGTCCGTCCAGCACGGCCCCGCACTTGTTCAACACCTCTGCATCTGGATTGCGATTCATCTCGAGCAGACGGTCGGCAAAACCCGTATGCAGGCAGACCATATCGCCGGGTTCGATCGTGATGGCATCTTTGGCGAGTATGTCGGTGAGCACCGCATAGCCGACCAGCACCCGAGCGTCACCCAAATGCGCACGCAGATCAATCATGACCGCACGCCCCTGCACGCATCGCTCGGACATTTTTTCGATACCCAAGGCCTGCGCTGTGGAGGTTGATCGCTGCGCGATGGGCGTTGACGTGAAGACGTCAGCCTCTGAGGATTCGGCTGCACTGAATACATGGGTATGAGCACGGTAGCCGTTGTAGTACACCGACTCTTTCACACCATCGCCGTCAGCATCGAACAAGGATCCGACATGCGCAAGGCTATCCCACTGGGTACTGTATTGCGTATGCAGAATGACGAGATCATCGCTGACGACGTCGGTATGCGCAGGATCATCCACGTTCAGCGCATAGTTCATGTTGGGTTGCCCGTTACGCAGCGTTGGCCGCAGTACGGGTGGATGTCTTCGGGGATTGAGTACATTGCCACCCGGTACGTCGAGTGGCAGACTGAGGTTGAATGACAGGCCCTCATGTACTTCGGCGATGCCCTGTAAAACTTTTTCCCGGGTGATCAAGTTCAGTCGACCTGCCTGATCATTCTCGCCAAAATCTCCCCAGTTGGAACCGGGTGGTCGGTGTTTCCAGCGGTGCGTTGGCGACATGCAGGCCTCCTTGGCCAGAAGAGCGGATCGTTTCAGGGGGTGATTGCGTCAGTAAAGATAGAACGCAAGATCATCGCAATACGTTTGTATCCCGATACTGTTCATTCAGCGTAGCCGGGATTGACGCGATCCAGCACACGCATCATGGCTTCGAAATAGAGTCGTTCCCGCTCACGGATCGGATGACGGTCTTCGGGCGCGCGCTGCAATACGTCAGCGATGACGGCTTCGCCCATCACCTCCAGAGGCTGGCTGCTACTCATCGCCAGCAACTGCGTCTGACAGGCTTTTTCGAGTTTGTATAAACGCCGGTAGGCCTGCGCTATCGTGTCTCCCACGGTGATCACGCCGTGATTTTTGAGGAACATGACCTGCTTGTCCTGCAGCAGTGTGGCCAGTCGCTCGCCCTCGGCCATGGTTTTGGCCAAACCCTGATAATGATCGTCATACGCAATCCGATTGTAAAAAAACGCAGCAGTCTGGCTCGCTGGCAGCAGCCGATTGTTCTGCAGCATATTGAGTGCTGTCGCCCAGGGTTGATGGGTATGCATCACCACTTGGGCACCCGTGATCCTGTGCAGTGGGGCGTGAATGCACTGCGCGGAGAGTTCGACGACACCATCGCCTTCGAGCGTCTCGCCCTTGTCATTGAATACGATGATGTCACTGGCGCGGGCCTCCGACCAATGAAGACCGAAGGGCAGCAGCAAATATTGGTCGGTTCGGCCCGGGACGATAATGGTGAAGTGATTGTCGATACCTTCTTCCAGACCGTCGAGTACTGCCAGACGCAAGGCAGCAGCCAGGTGAACCTTGGCTTGCCAGATCGCGTCGGCGTTGGTGGTGGCGGGTAGTTTTTGAATTGACATCGAGATCTTCCCCGGCAGGTGATGGTGCACAACGGCTGTACAGCGCTCTGTCTACCAGAGCCATTTGCGGCCCCTGAGCGCTCCTCGGCAGTCGATACTTTTGCGTATTCTTATGTTCTCAGCGTCGTTGCTTGAGGCAATGCCAAAGCAGGCGCCCTGCAAAGTAAAGTCAGAAGGCAGTTTATCGTCAAAAAACGGATTTGTGGGAACACCGGGGATCCCAGGGTGAAATGGCATTCGCCGCTTTGTGTATCCCAGAATTGGTCACAAGCCTTTGATTTTATGGCCTATTTGGGTGTGGTTCGGTATGGGATCTCAACAAAGACGGGGGTCTGTATTCTCAAATGACCATCCACAGTGGGTAACGACACCAGTCGCCCACTCATTTGTCGGCGGCGAGCGAAAGCTGCGCGATCACACTTCCCATTCGCCAGTACAGTCGGCGACGCTGGCGCGAAGATCGATGGCGTCACTACTGGGCTGCAAGTTTGTCTCCATAGGCACTGACTATCGCATCCAAAGATTTCAGATCTTCAGCGAGCTCACCATCCTTGAAGGGAGCGATGGCATCCAGTTTGAGCAGGAGATTCCCGTACTGCTGAAGATCGAGCTTTCCAGTTTTCAGGTCAAGGCAGATTTCTATTTGTGTCAGGAATTCCTGGAGTTCTGATCGTGCCCACCGTTGCGATTCAGGCGCTCGCTCAGTGAAGCTTCCGACCATCATGATTGTCGATTTCCACAGTTGGAGTGCAGCGAGCTCTTTTTTGCCGTAGTCCTTTTTGTATTCAAATCCGAAGTCGGCAAATTGATTCTATTTTTTTGGTATTTTAGGGTGAATTTTTGGGAGCCTGTCTTTGGGAACAGGTGGTTTCCTGGTAGGTGCTTCCAGAGCATTTTTGACGGAGGCCAGCCGACTTTCAAAAGATTTGCTTGTAAACATGGCTTCAAAGAAATAATGATTGGGATCAATCAGTGACATCGGGCGGTTATAGGTTCAAAAAAATATAAAATTCCTTTCAAGAAATCATGTACGGGACATTGGAATGTTTGAGGAGATATCGCAATAGATTCAAAAAATTTTACCTCCAAGGCATTGGCGCTGATTCTGCTGGTCTTGGTTTCGTTGCAATGCCACCGGCACGGCGCGCTGCGGTTGCTGGCAATCTCGGTGCACCACAGAAGTACATTGGTACGCTAGGTTCAACCTAACCCTGGCACCGGTGTTTTGATAAGGGGTTCTGACCAAAGCCGGACTTCAGCCAAGCAGATATTCTGCATACGAACCAACTAAAGCCGAGATATTGCGTCTTTGCGTGTGCAAGGGAATATCGCCTCAACAAGAGGCAACGCGCAGACTGGTGCTGGGTCGACAGAACCCGCGTCGAAACCGACGGTGCGACATTTCGGCAGCATTCGACCTGTCGCATAGGCACGTAACGATCATGCAGATTTCCAAAGCGCTGCTACAAAAATAGAAACACTCATCATCATCAGCAATTTAATGCGAGTCTACGGTTTACCGTAAAATAAAGTGGCAGTACCAATTGTTTGGGAGACGCTGATTACATCCACGCTTTTTGGCGAGTCCGCGTGGTGGTACGACGCGAGGACCTGACCTGTCTTGTTTTTTCAAGCCACCGTCATCTTGAAACTCTGGCTCCGTTTGTTAATTCATTTCCCCACTCCGACATGAATTCCAGTGGTGTCTTATAATCCAGACTGGAGTGCGGTCGGACTGCATTGTAGTGCTGTCGCCAAGCTTCAATAATAACCTTCGCATGAGCACGACTGTAAAACCAATTCATTGCTAAGGAAGCGCTGAACAAATCCCTTTTACAAGGAACTTTACTCAGTAATTTTTGAACTGCCTAATTTTTGGGCAATTATTTTAAAAGTTTGTTAAAAACGCTGCGAATTTATCCGCTTT
>SYFN01000089.1 GCA_005800405.1 Burkholderiales bacterium | reverse complement strand
CGACAATCCGGAGAACAAGAAGTTTGTCTCTGAGTTCAAGAAAAAATATGGTTCCGATCGCGTCACCGGCGACACGCTGGCCTGCGGCTACACCTCGGTACTGCTGTGGGCCAAGGCTGCTGAAAAGGCGAAGAGCTTCGACGTTGCCAAAGTGGTCGCTGCCTCCTCGAACCTCGAGATCAGCGGTCCAGAGGGCGAGGTCAAGTTCCACCAGTCGAACCATCACCTGTGGAAGCATGCGCGTATCGGTGCGTTCCGTGCGGATGGCCAAGTCGATATGATCTATGAGTCAAAGCTGATCGAGCCGAACCCCTTCCCGAAACTGTAATTCTTCGGGTCGAGCTCACTCGACTTCCCCTGAATTACCCCGGTCATCGCCACGCTCATGCGTGGTGGTTTGGGTTGTTCGGGGTTCTGCAACTTCTGGCGTTAACGTTACCCGGCTCTCCAAATGTCATTCGACGCGTTTGTAATGCAGTCCTTCACGGGACTCTCTATTTTTTCGGTGCTGATGCTGATGGCACTCGGGCTGACTATTATTTTCGGTCTGATGGGCGTCATTAACATGGCGCATGGCGAGTTCATGGCGCTAGGCGCTTACTGCACCTACGCGACCGCCAAATTTTTCCAGGCGTTTCTGCCTGGTTTGATGGATGGCTTTGTCTTTGTCGGCATTATTTTGGCCTTCGTTGTCACCAGCGCTGTCGGCTACCTGCTGGAACGAGGCCTGATACGGCACCTTTACCATCGACCGCTGGACACCCTGTTGGCAACCTGGGGCGTCAGTCTGATCATGCAGCAGCTGTTCAGGCAGTTTATTAATCCGCGCGAAGTCGAGGTGCCAACCGTGAGTTGGTTGCAAGGCGCGGTCAATATATCGGAAGGTGTTGCGCTGCCGCTATCGCGCTTGTTCATTATTTGTCTTGCGGTTTTCACGTTGCTGTTTGTCTTTTACCTGCTGTATCGAACCCACTGGGGTATATCCATTCGCGCGGTAACTCAAAATCGTCCGATCGCCAGTGCGGTGGGTATTAATACGCAAAAAGTGGATGCAACCACCTTCGCAGTGGGCAGCGGCTTGGCCGGTATCGCAGGGAGTGTGTTCACCATGCTTGCCTCCACTGGCCCTACGACCGGGCAAGCCTACATCGTCGACACATTCATTGTGGTGGTGTTCGGTGGCGTCGAGAGTTTGCTCGGTACCGTGCTTTCCGCATTCATCATCGGTCAGATGCAATCCTGGCTTGAATTCGGCTTGAGCGGCTCGATGGCGCGAGCAGCGATTCTTGCAGCGGTTATCTCGGTTCTATTCTTCCGGCCGAATGGGCTGTTCTCACAAAAGGTTAGGCGCTAAGCATGAAATTGCTCGATAGGTTTTTCGGTCCCTCGCACGCGGAGGTCGGACTGAGCAGGATCGGCTTTGTCGTTGTGGCGCTGGTTCTACTGCTGGCTCTACCTTTCATGCTGAATGTTTTCCGTCTGGGATTGGCGGCGAAGTATTTATCGCTCGCCTTCTCGGCGGTCGGCATTGTTCTCATTTGGGGCTACGGTGGCATTCTGAGTTTGGGGCAAGGATTCTTCTTTGGCCTGGGTAGCTACATGCTTGCCATGTTTCTGAAGCTCGAGGCGACAAATTCGGACAGTTCGGCGCAGGCCTTATCTGCGTTCTTCGGTTCAAAACTTCCCGATTTCATGGTCTGGAATAGCGTTGAGGCGCTGCCATTTTGGTGGGAGCCATTCAACTATGTCTGGTTCACCTTGCTGGCGATCGTGATATTGCCGGCGTTATTTGCGTTCGTGTTTTCATACGCCGCTTTCCGCCGACGCATAGGCTCGGTATACTTCTCGATTGTCACGCTGTCGCTGTCGGCAATTTTGGCAATCATGATCATCGGCCAGCAGGGCGTCACCGGTGGCGTTAATGGCATTAACGACTTCCGCACATTCATGGGCATCAACCTTGATTTGGATTCGGCCAAGGTGGCGATGTATTACGTCACGGTGGCATTGCTGCTGTTGGGTATGCTGATTTGCGGATTTGTGCTCAATAGCCGATTGGGCAGAGTAGTGATTGCTATCCGCGATAATGAGGACCGAGTGCGCTTCTCTGGTTATAACCCAGCGTTGTTCAAGGCATTTATTTTCGCGATTGCTGCGGTGTTCTCATCGATAGGCGGCGCGATGTTCACGATACAGCAAAGCCTAGCCTCGCCGTCACTAGTAGGTATTGTGCCCTCAATCGAGATGGTGATTTATGCAGCGGTTGGCGGACGATTATCACTGGTGGGCGCAGTGCTCGGCGCGGTACTGGTGGGTACAGCTAAAACAGTGTTCTCTGAAAACTTTGCCACGCTGTGGGTTTACTTCATTGGTTTCCTGTTCGTATTCGTGGTCATGTATCTACCGAACGGCATCGTTGGGTTGTTCACTTGGCTGCGGAGTTTAAAAAACAAGCGGGACGACAGCAAGAACTGAGCAAAGCGAAACCTATGTCAAACAAATTTGTTCTCCAGATTGTAGACTTGACTGTGTCGTTCGATGGCTTCAAAGCAGTCGACGGTCTCAATTTCTATTTGGAACCAGACGCGCTGCATTGCGTGATCGGGCCTAACGGCGCAGTCAAGACTACCTTGCTCGATATGATCTGTGGAAAGACAAAACCGACTGGTGGCAAGATTTTTTTTAAAGACACCAATATCACTGAGTTGATGGAATATCAGATTACTCGTCTGGGCATCGGTCGGAAATTTCAGACGCCATCCGTCTACGACCAGTTGACGGTGTTCGAGAACCTGGAAATTTCTCATCCAAATCCGCGAGGTGTATTGGGCTCGGTATTTTTCAAGCGTACTGACCTTATTACGGAAAAGGTTAATGAGGTCGCCAATAAGATTTTTCTCGGCGATCATCTTGATGATACGGCTGCGATTCTTTCGCACGGCCAAAAGCAATGGCTTGAGACCGGCATGCTGCTGATGCAGGACCCCGAACTAATTTTGCTGGATGAGCCTGTCGCTGGCATGAGCGCCAAGGAGCGCGAAAAAACAGCAACGCTACTCAATGAAATTTCCCGTGGTCGTTCCATTATCGTGATCGAGCATGACATGGCCTTTGTAAAAATGGTTGCAAAGAAGGTGACCGTTTTACATCAAGGCAGACTGCTCACAGAGGGCACACTCGAAAAAGTGCAAGAGGACGAACAGGTTAAACAGGTTTACTTGGGACACTGATCTCGATATCAGCATCCCTTCTGGAGAAAATTTTGCTTTCTGTTGAAAAACTGAATGTTTACTACGGCAAAAGTCATGTGATCCATGACTTGAGCTTTAGCGTTTCTCACGGTGAGTCGGTGGCGTTGATGGGGCGCAATGGCATGGGTAAAACTACGCTGCTGAAAACCATCATTGGTTTGCTTAAGGTTGGATCGGGCGATGTCAGTTTCGATGCCAAATCCGTGGCTGGCCTCGCACCGCACGAGCGTGTCGCGCGTGGTTTTGGTTATGTGCCGCAGGGCCGGATGATTTTTCCGTACCTCACGGTGGAAGAAAACATCCTAGCCGGAATGCTGGACAAGCGTCAGGGTATTCCTGACGAGATTTACGAGTTTTTTCCAGTCTTTCTTGAGATGCGAAAACGTAAAGGCGGCAACCTGTCCGGTGGGCAGCAGCAACAACTCGCGATTGCGCGTGCGCTGGTGAATGACCCGAAGATACTCATTCTTGATGAGCCGACTGAGGGTATACAGCCCTCCATCATCAAGGAGCTGGCGCATAAGCTGGTGGAGCTGAAACAAAAGAGAAATTTTTCGCTGATTGTCAGCGAGCAGGTGTTGTCATTTACCAAGGTGGTTGCCGATCGCTTTCTGATTCTAGAGAAAGGCGCTGTGGTCTATGAAGCAACCAAGCAGGATTTGGACGATAGTCGCGTGCACTCGCTGCTGACTATCTGATTGAATGATTCATCGTGCTTCTGCCGCGATTAAAGGCCGGGCGCGATGAGTTTTAAATTGAGCTTCTCGGGTGAAGAGCTCATCGGGGGCTGTATCAATTTTCGACGAAAGGGAGAGTAGACATGAGACACGGTGATATTGCGAGTAGCAAAGACTGCGTTGGGGTGGCAGTAGTCAACTATAAGATGCCTCGCCTACATACCAAAGCCGAAGTGCTTGACAATGCACGGAAGATCGGCGACATGCTGGTTGGCATGAAGCGAGGTCTGCCAGGTATGGACCTGGTGATTTTTCCGGAGT
>SYFN01000088.1 GCA_005800405.1 Burkholderiales bacterium | reverse complement strand
GTCGTGAAGGTTTTGGAGGCGACGATGAACAGAGTGGTCTGCGGACTAAGTACTGAAAGCAGAGCATCCGCGGCATGGCCATCAACATTGGACAGAAAATGCAAGCGCAGGTCAGGATGTCCGCAGGGGCGCAGCGCAGCGCAAGTCATTGCCGGACCCAGATCCGAACCGCCAATCCCGATGTTGACGATATCCGTAATGCGCTGACCAGTGAAGCCCGTCCAGCTGCCATCGCGGACTTTGTCGGCGAAGGCCGACATGCGCGACAGCACCGCCTGAATATCGGCACTGATTTCGTGGCCATCGAAGATGAAACTTGTATCCGGAGGTTGCCGCAAGCAGGTATGCAGGGCGGCACGGTGTTCGGTCGTGTTGATGCGTTCCCCAGCCAGCATGGCGTCCCGCAGGGTTTCAACACCGCGCTCCCTCGCAAACTCGGCGAGCAGACGCAAGGTATCGTGCCGCAGATGGTTTTTTGAAAAATCAAGAAATAATCCGCCAGCCTCGATCGAAAACGCCTGGGCACGATGGTCGTCATGCTTGAACAAATCCACCAGGGCCCATGATCGAGCCCCCGTCGCATGCTGCGCTAGCGCGGCCAAGGCGGATGAACTGCTCTCTGAAGGCGTGCGAGTGAGTGTGGACTTCACGTGACGATCTTTCCGGGCCGGGATTGGGTGTTGAGCGAGGCTAACGCAAGGGATCAAGGGCGCAATCGCCCGCCCGTCCGAGATGATACCTGCACTGCCCACCCAAGCAGGTTGATACAAGTAGGGCTATTGCATGATTTTTACTCTTACGACGTCTTGACGGCTCGTCATGCCCTGCGGCTCCCCCCAGAAAAATCCCCTCGATTGTTCGTTAAACAACAGTTTGTTCGAAAAGCGCAGCTTTTTTGTTGCAAAATCAATCAATTAAGTTGTTTTTTAGTAATATTGTGCGCTATCCGAACAAAAATCCACACCTCAACGGACATGAAGGAGGTTCTCTTGCAAGCATTTTCAAGCACGGTCAGAGACTTGTACGCCCTCGCGGAGTACGCGGCACCCGAACAATTTCTTTCCCAAGCGATTGGTTTGCTCCAGACGTGGATACGCTTTGACGGCGCAATCTTTGGTACCGGGGGGAAGTGGGCAAACCCCTTGCCAAGAGCTTGTCGACGGCGGATAGCACTGCGCCCGTGGCGATCGGACCCCAACCAGCGAAATTGCAGGAATCCCTGCGCGACGATCCGGTCGCTAAAGGATTTCGCAATGCGCCCTTGGCGCCATCGCGTGGTGGCATCCGGGAGTTGTATTGCAAGATCAAGCATGGCAAACGGGGTAAAGCGAAGGGCAGGGAATTGAGCGGTGTACGCACCATGGCCGAGGAACTGGGACTTTGCCATCTCATCGTCCACGGGGACGACCCGAAAAAGGTGAGCCCGGCACGCTGGATTTTTTTGTATCGCCAGCATGATGTGCGTTTTGCAGAAAGTGACGCTGCCTGTCTTCATGGTTTGTGGACGCATTTGTCTCGCGCGCTGGTGATCAACCAGGCGCGTGCCATCGAGCGCAATACGGGAAAAAGTAACAACGAACGTGGCATGGCCTCGGGGCTGATTACTGCTGAGGGTAAGGTAGAGATTGCCGATCCGCGTTTCTTTAGCTTGCTGGAGCGCGAGTGGCCCGAACTGGAGCCCGAGGTCATACCGACCGAGGTGATAGATTTTCTGCTATCCGGCAAAATCTATCGCGGTACGCAAATCGAAATCACGCTGGTCAGACAACAAGGCGGCCATCTGTGCCTAATCCGGCCAGTGAATGCGATGGAAATCCTGACACCTCGAGAATTTGTCGTGGCAAGGCGATTTGCCTCGGGCATGAGTCACAAGCAGATCGCACGGGAATTGGGAGTGTCGCATCATACGGTGCGCAATCAGCTTGCCCATTTATATCGCAAGCTCAATTTGCATGATAAAGCCTCGCTTGCGCAGTATTTGATCACGAATGCAGCGCCCGCCTGAGCCGTGGATGTGGCGATCGCTTGAACGCAACCTGATTTGGCTATCGGCACCCTTGCATCCGATAAAATATCGTATTTAAAAACCGGAGCGATGTGAATGACGCAAGATGAACTCAAACAAGCGGTAGCCCGTGCAGCGCTTGACTACGTGGTGGAAGGCGAAATCATTGGTGTGGGAACCGGCTCGACCGCCAATTTTTTCATTGATGAGCTGGGAAATATCCGTGACCAGATTCGGGGCGCAGTCGCATCATCGCAAGCCACCGCGACTCGGCTGAGATCACACGGTATCACTGTGTTTGATCTGAACGAAATCGACGCAATTCCCGTCTATATCGATGGTGCGGATGAGATCAATCATCAGGGCGCAATGATCAAAGGCGGTGGCGGTGCTCTGACACGCGAGAAGATCGTCGCTTCCGTTGCCGACAGATTTGTGTGCATCGCTGATGGCTCCAAGCTGGTCGATGTATTGGGAACCTTCCCGCTCCCTGTCGAGGTCATACCGATGGCGGTCCAGTCGGTGAGCAGATACCTTTTGGCGATGGGTGCCATGCCGGTGCTGCGCCTGAAGGATGGGCAGCCATTTATTACCGATAATGCCTGCCAGATTATTGATGCGGCCGGCCTGCAAATCACGGAGCCAGCGGCGCTGGAAAGCGAGATCAATGACATTCCCGGTGTGGTCAGCGTTGGTTTGTTTGCTGTACGTTGTGCATCGGTCTGTTTGCTCGGCAAGAGTACGGGTGTCAGGCGAATGGAGTTCGAATAAATGGGTTGACCAACCACGAGGTCTGTATCTGCTATGTTGAGTCTAGAGCAGCGCAGACTACCCACGCGGTTTTACTGAAACAGTCCGTAACTGTATGGACCTTTTGATAGGGATCCGGGGGGGGCAGTACAACATCAAATTCACTCCGCAGGAGGCACATATCCCTGCGCTGCATCAGCACCGTCGCCGAAGAAATGCTTCTCCATTTGCGTCGTCAGATATTTGCGTGCGCGAACATCTGCCAGATTCAGTCGGTTTTCATTCACCAGCATGGTCTGGTGCTTGAGCCAGGCCCCCCAGGCTTCCTTGGATACACCTTCCCAGATTTTTTTACCCAGTTCGCCGGGATAGGGTGGGAAATCCAGTCCTTCGGCTTCTTTGCCGAGCTTGATACAGTGGACCATCCGAGTCATTGACGTCTCCAGTTCAAAGATTTTTAATCAGTACGAGCGACTTGCGCTGCCAGTTGTACATGTTTTGCCGGTCCTTCGGTAAATTGTCCAGACTGGCGTTGGTAAATCCGCGCTTGAGAAACCAGTGTGCGGCGCGGGTCGTGAGTACGAATAGTTTTTTAAATCCTGCGGCGCGTGCACGATTTTCCAGGTGCTTGAGCAAACGTTCTCCATCACCCTGTGCCTGGGAATCAGGACTCACTGTCAGGCAAGCCATCTCGGCCATTTTCTCGGCAGGAAAGGGGTAGAGCGCTGCGCAACCGAAAATCACACCATCATGCTCAATGACCGAGAAATAATACACCTCGCGTTCGATCAATTCCCGACCGCGCTTCACCAGGGTGCCATCAGCTTCCAGAGGTTCGATCAGACGAAGAATGCTGCCGACATCTTCAATGCTGGCCTCGCGCAGACTTTCCAGATTCTGGGCCGAGGTCATGGTACCCACGCCATCGTGCGTGAAAATTTCAAGCAAGACAGAACCATCGGTAGAAAACGGGACGATATGCGCGCGCGGCACACCCGACTGACAAGCGCGGATCGCATTGGAAAAATAGTACGCGGCATCAGAAGGCAAGCAAGCGGATTCCATGACGGCCTGACCCTGATGAACCGATACTTCATGAATTGCGGTGCCGCCGGCATCCGTCATCATCGGTGTTTCGGTGATGAAGATCAATTTGTCGGCGCGCAGCGATGTTGCCGCTGCCACAGCGACGTCTTCCATGGCGAGATTGAAAACTTCACCAGTAGGCGAGAATCCCAGCGGCGAGAGTAGCACCAGGCCCCCATTGTCCAGAATGGGATGTATGGTTTCGTAAGCGATTTTGTGTGCGAGACCGGTGTGCTCGAGATCAACCCCATCAATAATGCCCATCGGACGCGCGACAACAAAATTGCCTGAAATGACGCGTATCGCCGCATTAGCCATTGGCGTGTTCGGGAGTCCCTGGCTGAATGCAGCTTCGATATCCAGACGCAGCTCGCCTGCCGCTTCCTTCGCGCACTCGAGAGCTACCGCATCTGTGATGCGCAGGCCGTTATGAAAACGCGACTGTTCGTTACGTAACGATAGTTGTTCTTCGACCTGCGGACGTGAACCATAGACGATGACGACTTTAATGCCCAGTGCATGCAAGAGCGAAAGATCATGCGCCAGCACCGGCAGTGCACCCGACCGCACCAGCTCGCCCGGAAAGGCGACCACAAAGGTCTTTCCGCGGAATGCGTGAATATACGGCGCGACCGATCGCAGCCACGCGACGAACTGAGTAGGGTTATCCATGGGGCGCATTATAATTCGCTCCGACATGCCCGCACCCGACAACCCAAAAAAAGCGCGACCGGCGAGGCCTGCAACCACAGCGCCTCATACGCCTCGCCCGAAATCGATTCCAGTTCGTCATCCGCTGCCGGTGATCAGTTTTCCGGACGAGTTGCCAGTTTCTGGCATGCGCCAGGACATCATGACGGCTCTGCAGCAGCATCAGGTCATCATCGTCTGTGGCGAGACGGGCTCGGGCAAAACCACGCAGCTGCCCAAGATCTGCCTGTCCCTCGGGCGTGGCGAGCTTGGCATGATTGGTCACACCCAGCCGCGTCGCATCGCTGCCTCTTCAACCGCCAAGCGCATCGCCCAGGAACTCGGCTCGCCGCCCGGCATGCATGTGGGTTACAAGGTACGGTTCAACGACACCTTGTCC
>SYFN01000087.1 GCA_005800405.1 Burkholderiales bacterium | reverse complement strand
ATGCTCGCCCACGGCTACGAAGGCGTGCATTAGATCGAACTGCATCTGACCAACTCCCTGGGCTGGTCAGCCACCACGGAGCAGGTACAACCCTGGGGGTATCAGCAACTGACACAAACCTTCCTGCTGGATCCCGACATGCGCGAGCGGCTGTCTCGCCTCAACCCGGTGGCCTCAGCGCGGGTAGCTAGCCGGCTGATGGAAGCGACGGAACGACATTATTGGACACCGGACGCGAGCATGCTGGAGGCGATGCGGCGCGCAGGCGAGGAGATTGAAGACCACCTTGAGGGTGTCACCTAACGTGTACATGACAGAGGCCATTCATAAATACGGCAACTGCTTCAGAGCCAGTTAACCAGCAACAACGACGCGCGAGCAGCAAGGTCATGAGGATCATTTCAAACGAAAGCTTTTTGATGAATCACAGCACTACTTATCAAAAAAACGCGATCGGATCGAGGCCTATTTTGATCGCACCGCCGCTGACCAGTGGGCCAAGCTGACGTCGGATGCCCCCCGTATCCGGCATACGCAAGACGGTACGAGCCGGGCGCAGTCGTATGCATGAGACGCTGCTCTCCTGGTTGCCGCTTGATTTGCGCGGACGGCGCATTCTTGATGCGGGCTGCGGCACAGGTGCCATGGCAGTGGCGTTGGCCGAGCGAGGCGCGCAGGTGGTTGCCGTGGATCTTTCCCCTACGTTGGTGCAAATCGCACGGGAACGTTTGCCGCGTCGGCTGCCAGGCAACAGGGTGGAATTCATCGCTGGCGATATGCTGTCGGCTCACTTGGGGCGGTTCGATCATGTGATTGCCATGGACTCCATGATTCATTACGAACGACACGATTTGGTGCAGGCAGTAGCCGGAATCGCCGAGCGCGCCACGCATTCAGTGCTCTTTACTTTCGCACCCAGCAATGTATTGCTGGCAATGATGATCCGCATCGGTCGCCTTTTTCCGCAAACGGAACGGGCGCCATTTATTGAGCCCATTACAGAGACAATGCTGCGCAGCGAATTGAATGGCATCGCTTCACTTGAGGGTTGGCGTGCTGCATGCACCGAAAAAATTTCCAGTGGTTTTTATACCTCGCAAGCCATGGAGCTGTGCCGAGCATGAGCGCCGTCATCCTCTAGATCGTCATGGCGATGATCTGCGCGGGATATGCCGTGCTGAACCTCTGGCTTTTGAGGAGCGACGCTCAAGACGAATTGACGGAAAAACAGGAGTCTGCTCGTTATTCACAGAGGTGAGGAGGAAGACATGAAACAAAGCATCACGATCAATTCAGCAGAAGATGCCACTCATAAAGCGGTAACGGACAAGATATTTTTACCGCGCTTTTACACGACTGATTTCGATGCAATGAACAAGATCAGTGTCGAGCCCGTACGCGCTGAATGGGATGCGATGATAGCTGAGTATGAAGCCGACAATAATCGCGACTATTTCCAGCGCGATGCAAGCTTTGCTACTGAAGTACATGAACTCGATATGAAGATGTCACCTGAGCTGAAACAGGAATTCCTGGATTTTCTGTTTACGACGCTGACCTCGGAATTATCAGGCTGTATTTTGTATAACGGAATCAAGCGTAACGTGAGTAATCCTGATATCAAGCGTTTGATGCGCTATATGGCTCGCGATGAAACGCGACACGCCAGCTTTATTAACTCTTCACTAAAAGACTATGGACTAGGAATCAATACGAGTGATTTTAAGCAGAATAAAAAATTCACTTTTTTTAAGCCTAGGTATATTTTTTACGCGATCTATTTATCCGAGACGATTGGTTATGCCCGATACATCAAAATGTTCCGTCAACTTGAAGCTTATCCTGAAAGGCGATTTCATACAATTTTTCGTTGGTTCCAGCGCTGGTGCAATGACGAATTCTGGCATGGAGAATCAATGGCGCTGATAATGCGCGCCAATCCAGAGCTGTTAAAAGGACCTAATTTATTGTTGATACGCTTCTTTCTGCTCGCCGTATACGCGATCATGTACGTACGAGATCATATGCGGCCGGCGCTGAAACAGGCAATTATCCTAAAACCTACTGAGTATGACTTCGAGGTTTTCAGTATAACCAATGAGATCATCAAGTAGTGTCTGCCCATCTTGCCCGACATCGAAAATCCTGCATTCCGACGTACTCTGGATCGAATCTCGTATTGCGTACAGCGCGGGGAAAGAGCGGCGGCAGCGATCGGGCTTTTCGGCAAGCTCGGAAAGGCATTCTGGAATATAGCCGGTGCGGCAGTGTTTGTGCGGTTGTATTGCACACCGATGCAGTCTAACCAATTGCCCGAACTTGCTCTCTTGCAGCCTCCGTGGTGAGGTTACGTAACGAGTGAAGATTGTGTCGATACGCTCCTGTGGATAGCTGTTGACGTCCTCGATCTGTACTCGATGCTTAACCACAAACGTCATCGAAAATCTTGATAAATCGATTGCGATAGGAGTGTCAAAATGGCACGTATCCGTCTCATGCACGACCAGCGGTCGAGAAATAACGATATCGCGTTGTGGATCGTCCTTGTTTTGAGTTTTTTGCTTATTTTTAGCATTGCGCTTTTCGGCACGCTGATGGGTCTACCATGGCGCAGATGGTTGCCCGGTGCAGAAAGCTGCACGTCATTTTTTGGCGGTATTCGGGCTGCCGTTTATTCGTTCATTTCTTATCTGCTTTAGGATTTCGCAGCCGACAAGCACGTGACATGAAACTAAGGCGATTGACGCAGAAGGGTTTGAGTCACTGACGCGCTGGTGTCAACGCGGGTTGCCTGAGAATCACGAGGTTCGATCATGGCCAGCTCAGGATGGTCTGCCCGGCGTCGACAGCCGTTCAAACAAATCAATCACCCACTCGCAACGCTCGTCAAAGCTTTTGGGCGTGATGCCATTGATCTTGCGCTCGCTACCCAGCGCACAGGCATCGACCAGAAACTGAATGGCGGGCAGCGAAGCTGCGGTGTCGCAGCGGGTGGGTAATTGTGCGCGTGCCTTGGCGATGCACAACAAGGTCAGTTTGCGCGTGCTACCAACGACCGCACGGCCATTGACTGAATTCATTTGACGATCGGCGATCACGCGGCCGATTTCGGCATAAATAGTCGAGGCAGCGAGAATGGCACCGCGGCAATCGCGTGGCAAGGCTGCGATCCCGCTGGAGCCCAATCGGTACAGCCGATCTGCTTCGAGCAGCAAACGGCCGATGACATCGCCAAGCGCCGGAGTGAACTGCGGGCAGATCAGCCAGGCATCCGGATGAATACCTGCTTCGCGCATCCAGCGACGCGGCAAGTACAAGCGACCGTTGCGCGCATCTTCACCCACATCACGGGCGATATTGGTGAGCTGCATGGCATTACCGAGCTCGCATGCTCGTGCAAGGACATACGGATTTTTTACCCCCATGATCATTGCCATCATCGCGCCCACGCTACCGGCAACGCGCGCGCAGTAGTGATGCAAATCGTCCAGCGTTTCATACCGACGTCCTGCGGCATCCCAGGCAAAGCCCTCAAGCAGTGCCTCGGGCAGTTGACGCGGCAAACCATAGCGATGAGCGACCATCGCCATCGCACGATCTTCGATGATGGGTTCAGGCTGGCCGTTGTAAATCGCTTCCAGGCGTTTTTCCAGCTTTTGCATGGCGAGTGGATCGTCGTCATGCTCATCAATGGCATCGTCGGCGACACGACAAAATGCATACAGTGCAATTGCGGGCATGCGCACGCGTTGGGGCAGCAGACTGCTGGCAGCAAAAAAAGACTTGGATCCGCCGCGCATCAGTTCTTCGCAGGCGGCCAGATCAATGCTGGGTAAGGGAGGGGCTGGGTCAGGCATTGGGCACCACCTCGGACATGGCTTTGGCAGACATCAAAACGCCGGGTACGCCGGCCCCGGGGTGCGTACCTGCACCGACCATGTAAAGATTTTTCACATCTTCGCTGCGGTTGTGCGGCCTGAACCAGGCACTTTGCATCAGTATCGGCTCAAGGCCAAACGCAGCGCCCTTGTAGGACCAGAGTCGGTCCTTGAAATCCTGCGGCGTCATGAATTTGCTGGTGACGACGTGCTTGCCCAGATCGGGCATGACGGTGCGTTCCAGATGCTCCTGGATTTTCATGCGGAAGCGCTCGCCGTCTTCAGACCAGTTCGTGCCGCTGCCCAGATGGGGTACCGGTGCCAGCACATAAAACCCATCATGACCTGAAGGAGCGACTGAGGGATCGCTCGCGCTGGGGCGATGCAGATACAGACTGAAATCCTTGGCCAGATTCAGGTGCTTGAAAATATCGTCGAGCAGTTCCCGATAACGCGGCCCGAGCATGATCATGTGATGCGGCACGTCTTCGTAGCGACGGTTGGTGCCGAAATACCAGACGAACAGACTCATGGAGTATTTGCTGCGTTCGATTTTGCGATCGGTCCAGTGGCGGCGATCTTTCGCATCAATGAGGTAGCGATAGGTCCATGCGGCATCACCATTGGAGACCACAATGTCGGCATCAAGCACTTCACCATTTTCCAGCGTGACGCCGGTGGCCTGGCCATTGTGGACATTGATGCGCGTGACGGCTGCATTGCAGCGCACGTCGACGCCGCGCTCCTCGAGCATGCTGACCAGGCCGCGAACCAGTGCACCGGTGCCACCCATGGCCCAGTGCACACCCCAACGACGCTCCAGCGTGTTGATCAGACTATAGACCCGGGTGACAGAAAAAGGATTACCACCAATGAGCAGCGGATGAAAGCTGAACACCTGACGCAGTTTCGGGTCACTGATATGTCGCGCAACGAGCGTATATAAACTCTCCCACGCTTTCATGCGCATCATGCTCGGTAAAGCCGCAAGCAAATCACCGATGCTGTTGAAGGGCATGCCGCCTAGATCTTCGAAACCCAGTTTGCAGGCCTGATCGGCGGCGGCGACGAAGCGGTCGAAACCGGCCAGATCATCCGGACAAAAGCGCGTTACTTCGCGGCGCATGGTGGCTTCATCACCGCTGTAATCAAACCAGCTGCCGTCATCGAAGCGTATTCGATAGAAGGGCTCCATGGCTTTGAGCGTGATGTGATCCGAGAATTTTTTACCGCACAGTGCCCACAGT
>SYFN01000086.1 GCA_005800405.1 Burkholderiales bacterium | reverse complement strand
CTTTGGTACCGGCTGCTTCATTCTGATGAACACGGGTGCACCGGTGGTCTCTCACAACCACATGCTCACCACCGTGGGCTGGACATTGCAGCGCGATACACTCCCCACGCCGCAGCGATCGACGGATCATCTGCTCGAAGGCAGTGTCTTTGCCGCAGGCGCCGCAGTGCAATGGCTGCGCGATGGCTTGGGTCTGATACGCACTGCGGCAGACATTGAGCCGCTGGCCGCGAGCGTGCCGAATACCGATGGGGTGGTATTCGTCCCTGCCTTTTCCGGATTGGGTGCGCCCCATTGGGATCCATATGCACGCGGTACGCTGGTCGGCATATCGCGCGGTACCGGCGCTGCACATATTGCTCGTGCAGCACTGGAAGGTATAGCGCTCCAGAACGCTGATGTGATCCAAGCGATGCAAGCTGACGCCGGTATGCCAATCAGCGAGCTGCGTGTTGACGGTGGCGCGTCACGCAATGATTTACTGATGCAGTTTCAGGCAGACATACTCGGGGTACCGGTACTGCGACCACGGATCACAGAAACAACCGCGCTAGGCGCCGCCAGCCTGGCGGGTTTGGCGATAGGCCTTTGGGAAGACGAAACCGAACTCGCGCAACACTGGCAATGCGATACACAGTTCGACCCACGAATGTCCGATGATGAACGTCAAATTCGTCTCGCGCGATGGCAAGAGGCCATCACACGTGCGACTGGCTGGGCCAAGGATCACTGAGCGCGCTTATCAGACGCAAGTCACTGCAATCTATAAACGCAGTCTCAGGTCAGTTTCACGTCCTCCAACGAGAAACTCGGCTTTGGTAATCTCAGATTCAGCGACTCCAGCGTTTGCACTAGCAGTGTGGCGATAAACAAATCGCGGTGAGGTTTGGAATCTGCTGGAACGACATACCAGGGTGCATTTTTGGTACTGGTTGCGGAGATAGTGTCTTCGTAAGCTGACATGAATTTGGGCCACAGCTTTCGGTCGCTAAAATCAGAAGACTGAAGTTTCCAGCGCTTTCCGGGATCGTCTATCCGTTGCTGCAGTCGTTTTTTCTGCTCATTCCTCGAGATGTGCAGATAGCACTTGATCACCGTCGTGCCGCTGTCATGCAACAGCGATTCAAAATGCGCAATGTGCTCGTAGCGCTTGCTGCAGGTTGCCTTGTCGATGAGTTGGTGGACCCGAGTTACCAGCACATCTTCGTAATGACTACGATTAAAAATGACGAGTTCACCGAACGCAGGTACCTTGCCATGAATACGCCACAAAAAATCATGTCTTAGCTCCGCCTCGGTCGGTGCAGCAAACGGCACCGCGCGAACACCCAGTGGACTGAAGTTCGAGAATACATGGCTGATGACGCCATCCTTGCCTGAGGTATCCATACCCTGCAACACGAGCAGAACAGCATGACTCTTCGCAGCATGCAGTCGAATCTGAAGCTTATTCAATCTGCCTGACAGCTTTTTCGTTTGGTGTCTGACTTCATCGTCGGATAACGACAATACACCTTCGGGTCGGGTATTGAAGTCGCTTAACTGGCAGTCTGATCCATGTCGGATGCGCCAAGGCGACAGGTCTATTTTTTTCATTATTTTGGGGAGACGCTGAATACAGCCACGTTTTATGGCAAGCCACCGCAGCTGAGCTACGCGGGGCCACGCAACATCAAGGTCTTATCACGACGAATTTAGCTGAACAAATGTCCAGTTTTATTTAATCAGTGCTTCACTGGGTAGATGGTTGCGCGGTGGGTTTAAGGCAAACCTCACCCACTCTCCTTGACATCCCTGCCATCGATCTAACGGGACAGGCTTTTATTCGACCGGCCGGTCCTGGATGAACTGAACCTCCCTGCTACTACCATTGATCTCTGTCATGATAAACGAACCCTCTCGCTTGTCAGAGGCCCATATCCCCTCGAATTGCGTTCCGTCTTCCCGCACCTCGACGCCCTGTCCGTTGCGCTGGTCGGCGATGAACGATCCTGTGAAGTGCGACCCATCTGAAAACTTCATCACCCCCTTACCGTTACGCATACCGAATGCAAAAGTGCCCTCATAGACCTCGCCAAACGGAAATGTCAGTTTTCCGTTGCCATGAAACTGATCGTTTCTCCATTCGCCGGCAAAACGATCACCATTTTTCATGTACTGAGTACCAAAACCGCTACGCTGACCACCCTGAAAGTCGCCGATATACTTCTCGCTATTCGCGAAGTAATACGTACCATTGGAAGTCATCTGACCCGTATTAAATTGTCCGACATAGCGATCACCACGATTCCCCTTCCCGGCCTTGAATTGATAAACACCGATACCATGAAACTTCCCATTCATGAATTCTCCCTCGTAGACGCCATTTTTATAAACCGGATCTGACGACACCACGTAGCGACCCCAGCATGCATAGCCGTTTGTATGACGCTCTTCACCAAGCTTGCGTGGATAATCGGCCTTGGTACACAGCGGTCGCTTGTAAGGATTTTTTTGTTGTGACCACGCTTGAGAAGACAAGAGTGCGAGTGCTGGAAACACGATCAGGGAAATAAGCCATGTTACCTGTTTCATAATTCTTCCTGATGGGATGGTGACATACGAACCTGCGATGAACCATCAAAGACCACTTTGTTTGCGCAGCCCGGCTGGTTATCTGCTGATCAAAATCTGCTCGGGGTCGCCCGCCAGCTGTGGCTGTTGTTTTCTGTTCAGCATGGCGGCCTCGCGGTTGACCTTGTCCAGCAAGTAGGCATGCAGCTCGCCGGCAGTAAGCCTGCCGTCCTGATTGCTGTCAGCGTCGCCTTCCATGCCCTTCATCAGATAATAGCTGAAAATACCGTGGCCCAATTCATCGCTCGCCCAGGAAATTTGATCGGGTGCCGATGCCGTGAGCACGGTAAAGGTCGAAGGATAGCCGGAACTTTTGGATTTAAGCACGACCGGCCGGGCATTTGCCAATAAAGCATCACCATTGCGCGTCTGGCCACTGTAGCAGCTGTCCATAAATAGGGTGACATTTTTGGCCCCGGTAGCTTCAGTAAGACTCACCAGCTCTGCTTGATTGATCGCGGTCTTGTCGATGAAATCTCGATCGGCGTTGTGGGGCAACAGGTACAAGGATGTTCCATCGTCGGATGGCAAACCGTGGCCGCTGTAAAAAATGTAAACTTCGGTCTTACCTTTGTTCACATTTTGCATCAGCCAGCTCCTGAATGCGCGCGCTATTTCAATTTCGCCCGCATCACCATCAGTCAACAAGCGTATCTTGTCCGGCCTGACGCCCAGCAACCGCTGCGCATACTCGGAAAACATGCGCGCATCCGAATCTGCGAACCGCGCCGGGGGTAAATTTTTGTAAGACTGAATACCGATGATGATCGCCACAGCATCCCGCTCAGGAAGTGCCTTGAGCGCGCCGGGATTGAGCCGGCTGGACTCATTGAACTGGCTCGTCGTGTCTGACGCAATGCGTCGCCGCTGTATTTTGGTTGCGCGGAGAAATTGACCGTTCTCAAAAATGCCTTCCTGCGCCACATTGCCATTCACGAACGTGTAGATACCCTCTCCGCCAAACTGCCCGTTTCTGAACTGCCCTACATAGCGGTCACCGTTCGGACTTTCGAAGCTGCCATCCCCATGAAACTGGTCGCGTACAAGTTCGCCCTCATACTTGCTGCCATTGGCAAAGTAATAGATGCCTCTGCCATGCCGACGTCCCTCGCGGAACTGCCCTAGATAACGGTCGCTTCCATTGGTCTTGGGGATGATTTCTTCACCTTGGCCGTGTTTTTTACCGTTCAGGAATTCGCCGGAATAGAGGATGGTATTACCGCTTGCAAGCGTGCCCGTGCAGGCACTCCAGCTGGATGAGTTTTTTCCCGTGCATGCGGGTAGTGAGCCCTGCGCGACAGCAGAACCTGAAATCAGGACTAAAGCAAGAAAGATAGTGTTTGATATCCCTGGCATTTGCTTGATTCGATGCATGAGGCGCTTGCCACTCAAAAATCATCCTTGGAATTCACCACGCGGGAGCCACGGCTATCTTTCACGCTAGGGCCGTTATTGCTACCCGCTGCCGTCCCGTTGCGCTCTATAGTCTGCGAGTTCGTTAATTGAGCTGCAGTCCACGTAATAATAGAACCCACATGAATCTGCCCTGATGAATCTTTTTCTTCCCAGACTTTGATCTCGGCGGTGCCTTTGAGGCTGATCGTGGCATCCGATTTAGCCGACCGCAGGCTATTGTCTATCATGTTGCCGATATTTTCAATCGCATCTTCCGTACCGATTTTTTCGGCGTTTTCGTAGTGTGTGATGCGAGTGGCAATTTCTTCCATCACTGATCCCTGAATACGTGCGTCAAGGACTTGCAATCGTGTGCCCGTAAATTCGGCAATTCATGCTTCAGCCAGCGTCTGCGCCGTTCTTTGTGCATTCTCCACATTCATCAAATGTCGCGTGGGATCCGGGCTCTCCGATGCGACGCCCCAACGGCCGTATGAGATCAGCATGGGGTGTCCATTCTCGTCATAAGCAAAACGAAAACCGGATTCATTGAGTAGCTCGGCATCGGTCTTGGGTAAATACTCATCAATGACTTTGCCCGAACCCTTGACCATCGAGGTCCTTTGCATGCGGATATCCTCTGCGAACTGCCGGGTTTTCTCCGATTGAACGGCGATGATGCCAATCTGTGTACGCTCGCAGTTCGCGGTCGAAAGCGCGAACAAACGCGTCTGCACGGGCTCCAGTCCCCGCATATTCTGAACCGCACTTTTCACGGTCTCCCGGATCAGGTTATTCCGGAACAGCTGCTTTTTTTCGGGAACCGACATGCGCGACACTTTTTCACGCGACTCGCCTTGTTGCACAAGATACTGATCCACTCGAGCGTCTATGTCGGCGAGCAGCTTGTCCATGTCCATTTTCGCTCCACTGCTCTTGAGCGGCACTGCATTGACTGCTTTGCTGTCATCAAACTTGCGCACATTCTCTGATTCATCGGACATGAATTCCGAGGTTCGCTGGGTTGTTATCGTGCCGCAATTTTGCAAGATGAATGCTACCTGCAACTCCAGCATCGCTTTTTCGTAGGCCAGTACCAGTTCTTTCGCATAGCCAGGGTGATTGCTTGGCACGCGCACAACCGCCTTGGACGTAAAAAAATCCGGCCCGTTGCCGGATCAGGGCGCCCTATCGGCGCAAACTGTTTTTCAAAATCCCTGACCCACTGACCAAAACTGAGCCGATCAAGCGCTTTGTCTGACTCAGCGGCTGAGACCTGCGATTCCGAGACTGCGTCTTGCGCCTGCACAGCTTGCAGCAAAAACAGCGCTGCAAGCGCAAGCAGCGTCGCGAATCGATTAGTGATTTTAGCATTCATAGCAGGCCACTCGAAAATTCTGTTTAGTGATCAGTGAGCAGCGAGCGATTCCGCTCCCGGCCCTCTGCGGCCGCATCGCGCTGTCGATTGGGAGATGGCGGCGTCTCTTTATTCAGTTGCGATCGCACTAGAAGCTCGGTATTGTCGGCTACAGTTAACGCAGAGGTCAGCTGTAGAACGGAATACGTTGGCTTCACCTCGATGACGGTGCCAGTGGCTACATGCGTCTCCAAGCGCCCGAGCGACTCACCGGACTGGGGGTCGCGCAAATCCTCGCCCAGCGTAAAAAGGGATAGCTGCTCGCCTTGATCAATGGCACCGTCACCTCGGTTGAGTACGAGCCTGCTGCCATCGCGTCGAACGACGCGGATCGGAAAAATGGTGTCGACCATACCCGACACCAGCTTGCGAGCCGCAACCGATAAGTTTTTTGCAAGCACATCGCTCGTCACCTGTGTACTGCCTTTGAGCGTTTCGGCAAAAATCTGAGTGCCCACCCACTTGATCTTGCGACTGGTGAATTCCATGATGCGCAGGCGCAGGGTGCCTGACAGTTTGCTGATAACGATGACTTCATCCGTCATCTTGATAACTTCACGGATATTGTTTTGGACATTGAGATCCTGCAGATCAATGACCACCACGTAGTCCGCGCCACTGGCACCAGCAAGTCTAGCGACCTCAGTGCGCGATGCATCAGGCCCGGTGATGAAAAGCTTTTCCTTATCGAAAACTGCATTGTGACTGCGCGTGAGTACATCAAATCGACGCGACGCAACCACCGCCTGCTCGACTGCCTCAAGCACCGCTTGAGGATACTGTTTTGAGGTGCTGGCCATAATGAGGGTGCGTCGGTTCGAATCGGCACCGAGTTTTGCATAGTTGGCATAGCGAATGGTGACATGCGCAACCCATCGACCCGTAGGCGTCTCCTCGGCAGAGTCGACCTGATAGCCCGTGACCGGACGCGCTTTGTCGGTGCTGACCTGCTTGGCAATCGCCTTGTTGAACTGCTCCAGTAGGACAGCGGATTGCGTATCATCTACCA
The DNA here is from genome assembly GCA_005800405.1 of Burkholderiales bacterium. Lineage (GTDB taxonomy): Bacteria > Pseudomonadota > Gammaproteobacteria > Burkholderiales > Burkholderiaceae_D > Pernthalerella. The sequence goes on along the minus strand of SYFN01000086.1, from coordinate 6,274 downwards.
GCATCTCGGCAGACGCTACGCTTTGCCTCGTGGAGGACTGCAGCGTAAAACCAAAAGCTTGCGCACTCGCGTTGGACAGCGCATCAAGAATTGCCTGCGCCCGCGTGACCCCTCGCCCCTCGGCACTCGTCTCTGCTTCCTCTACTTGAGCAATCGCCACGTTGCAAGTGATCAGACAGAGCATCAGGAAGCGAGAGACAAAAGAGCGTAGGGACATTGTCATGACCAGGTCGGTTTCCAAGGGTTTTACTGCGAGGCCTTACCAGGAAAAATTCTTGTTAGATCCCAGCTTGTCGATGGGGACCAGAGAATCGAAGACAATCACCCCAGAGCCCAGGTCAGTCACGCGCAACCGAAATTCATACTCCAGCTGTTGCTTGGCACGGTCAGCGCTGATATTGGTGGTTTGTGCTATCTCGCCGACCATGGAAAGGTCAGGCTTGAGCGCTTTCCCTTTTGCGCCACTCTCCTGATCATAAACATCAGAATTCTCAAGTTGTCGGTAATCCTTTACAGTGCTGTCGGCCAAACTGCCGCCAACAGAGGAAAAGGCAAACTTACCGTTACGCGTCATGTGACTCATCATCCGCTGCGTCAGGCGTTTGGTATCTACCTCTTGCGTTGTTTCATTACGAACGTTACCAATTTGAACCAGCCAGCGCCCCTCTTTCTTTGCCAACCAGGGAGACATCATAAAATCGTCGAGAGACTTTTTTGCAGCGTAATCGAAATCAATCGTGGTGAGACCAAAGGTGTTCATACTGCCCTTGCTGGCTTTCGGGTTAGTCGACACCACAGACGACGCACACGCAGCAAGTAAAAAGGGCAGGGTCAGCAGACAGGCTCTTCTGAAGAATTTTTTCATGATGGGTTATCCGTTCAAATAATCAAAGCTTGGCTACATAAAAAACAGGTTGGCCTTGCGGACTCGCCGCTTTGACGAGCATGAGGTAATTCCCCTCCGCTGGTACCGGTACGTTACCGACGGGTTGGCGCGCTGCAGTAAATAGCGACAGATTACCTGACGCGGGGCGCTCGACGATCGCAATTTGTATTGTATTGGGGAGATTACGCCACGCTCGAATGTCAGCTTTCGTGCTTGCTGCCTGCGTTGCTGCTGTACCAATCTGCATTAATGCACCCACCAGTGGATCGAGCTTATTCTTCTCCACCTCTTTGTCGATTGCTTCATTGGCGGCATACTGCGCTGCCGTTTTGATCATGGTTGACACAACTGCCTTGATAACCACGCCTTCATAAGACTTCTCGAACTCCAGGCCTGCGATGCGATTCATGTCGGTGAGCAGCACCGTCGCTACGCCTGACTCGCCGACAAGAAGGCGTCCACCGGCCACCTGCCCCTCCCGAAACTCCGGCAGCGCAATCCCACTGTACAGCACCTTGCTCGATACCAGATAAAGCGGCAGGTCCAGTTTGAATTCGTTAAAACCAGGACCATTACCATCCTCGTACAGGACAATGACAACATTGTTCAAACTGTTGTTGGTCGCAAGATACTGCTTCAGCTGCGTGACAAGCGCCTTGCCCTCACCTGATGCAGCGCTTTCGCCTGCGGCGGCCAGAAGGGATTGGATGCGGGGGTCCTGCTGATCCTGGGGATCAGCGGAGGTAGCGCGGAACAATGCCGACATCACATCACCCGCCGAATTGCGTATTTCGGACATCATGATGCCCGGTTGGATCTTGCCCGTACCGCGCGCGAGCTCGCCCTGGATTTTATCCATACCGACACCGGTACCCGTTTTTTGTGCTTCCTGCGCACCGGCGGTCGCGCCGTTGGCCGAGGCGCGCGCAAAAGCACCCAGCTGAACCACTGCGTTACTCTGCCGTTCCTGGAGACGATTGAACGACACACGTGCATTCTCACGGCGCATCATCAGATTGTTGAGTGCTCGGTAAAAATCAATCATGACACCTTCATGAATTTTTCCCTGATAGGGGCCAAAAGCGCTGCTTGTCACTGTCGTCGCAACCAGATCCACGATTTCTGTTGGCGTATCGACTGTATCTTCTTTCCAGGGCATCAGACTGTGCGCACGCGCGAACGCTTCATTACTCTCTTTCCATCGGCCGGCATCGTGAAATGCCTTCGCAGCTTCCAGCGTCTGCTGCAAATCATTCGCGTTGTAGTTTGGTTTTTGGTCTTTAGTGAGGAAAAGCTGCGCAGCGCCCTCGAAATTCGACGCTGCGCGCAGCTTCAGTAGCTTGTTTTTACTGCCATTTGAGGTGCCGGCGCAACCAGCTAAACTCAGGAAAATAAAAAGTAGCACGCACCGAAAAAAAATGCTTGTTGTTTTCATCGAAATCATTCCGTTGTTGTTCATTTGAACTACATTTTTAGTTTTTTTCTCGGAACCTGTTTCGCTCGCGCTCCCCGAGGACGAAGTCGCACTGTTTTTTACATTTCAACCGGCGTTTTATCGAGATACAAAATGTAGCACCAAACAGATTCGGTCATTGTAGTTATCAAATGACTATATTTTGTGATGAAGTGCCGATTCGCTGAAGCGCTTGGCGGTATTGATCGCCCGGCCCAAAGCGCGGACGGTGAACGGTGTAAGATCAACCCGTTGTTCACGCTTTTGACTCAAGTCTCATTAACAACCCAGTACGGGACTTAGCCCCGGGCCCATATGCATCTGATCCTGCCTTTCGCATTTACAATCTCCCCGCTTCTTGCGTGGGCATCTGGCTGGTATGGGCTCTCCGTCGTCATTGCAGCGGTCGTGCTGCCCGTCGCAGAGTGGTGGGTCGGGCCCGGCAAAAACGCCGCCCGACAGCCGCGCTGGGGCCGGGGTTTTCCCCGACTGATTCTGGCGCTCGTCATCCTCATGAGCCTCGGGCTGGCCACGCAAGCGCCGGCACTGGATTGGTGGGGTCTGGTGTGGCTGGCGCTGTCGTGCGGTTATGTCTTGGGTGGTATTGGCATTGTGCTGGCCCACGAGCTGGGACATCGGCGCGCGCTGCCCGATCGCGTTTTGGCGCGTCTGTTGCTACTCTCGGTCGCTTATGGGCACTACGCCATTGAGCACAATCGCGGCCATCACCGGGCGGCGGCCACGTACAACGACCCTGCCACTGCACGGCTGCATGAGGGGCTATGGACTTTCCTGCCACGGTATTTTTACGGTGTATTCACGGACGCGGTCCGTCTCTCTCGCGCCCAGCCGGGCCGATGGAATGAGGCACTCGCGCTGCTCGGGGCTACCTGCCTGCTATATGCGCTGATGTTCGCCATCGGCGGTATCAAGACGCTGGCATTTTGTGGGATACAGGCGGCGTTCGCGCTGCTGCTGGTCGGCAGTATCGACTATGTCGAGCATTGGGGATTACAGCGCGCCGAAATCAATGGCAAGCCCGAGCGCATGGGTATTGCTCACACCTGGGACTGTGCCAATCTCGTCGCCGACGCCCTGCTGTTCAATCTGCCGCGCCATGCAGCGCATCATACTGAACCCTCACTGGATTGCGATGCGCTTTACCGCTCTCCTGTCTCGCCGCAGATGCCAACAGGTTACGCAGGTATGTCAGTGCTGGCGATACTGCCACCGCTTTATAAATGGGTGATGACACCACGCCTGAAAGCCTACCAGCTGTCGCTGGCATGACGATACCCTGTTCGTCGGCGTAACTCTTCAATGATGGAACCATGACTGAAAATATCTACCAGGAAGACTGGTTACTTCAGCGGCCATTCGCGGACGGTGATCGCATCGTTCGCCTGTGGGAGGCAAGACATCCACACGCCGTGATCGTCGCCATCCACGGCGGCATGTCGCACTCGGGCGATTATGCAACCGTGGGTGCGTATTTCCGGGCACAGGAAGTCACCACGATCAGCTTTGACCTTACCGGTCATGGCCAGAGAGCGCGTATCGATATTCCAAATTTTGGTGTTTTTCTTGATGATGTAGAGCGCATGCTGGCGTGGACGCGTGCCGAGTACCCGACCCTGCCTATTTTTCTGATGGGACATTCGATGGGTGCATTGATCGCCACTCATCTGGAAATCAACAAAAGACTTGAATCTTTTGATATTCGCGGCGTCATACTTTTATCGCCCTACTACGCCAATGCGATTCCGGTGCCGGCGCTGGTGGTGCATCTTTCCGGTTTGCTGGCCAAGCTATTTCCCACAGCAAAGGTACCGATGAACTCACCCACGGAATGGCTCACGCATGATCCAGCCATTATTGAGCGCCACTATCGTGATGAGCAGGCACATCGCCGCGGTCGTAAGGCCAGCATGCGGTTTGGACTTAGTTTGCTCGACGCGTAGTCGGCACTCGGTGGCAATTTGAATCAATGGCAGCATCCGGTATTTGCGGTCGTCGCCGGTGATGACAAACTGGCTGATGCAAATATCAGCCGTCAAATGCTGGATACCCTTCCCGTGACGTGCCGTGAGCTACATTATTTTCCGGAGAATTTTCATGAAAACTTTAATGAGACCAACCGGGATGCTATTTTCACGTTGCTGTGACAGTGGATGCAGAAGCATCTGAACTGAAAATACGATGCTCATCACGACAATTCGACGTCATCATGCATCACGAAATATCACGGATATCGCGCATCATGCTGCGGAAATCGTTGGTACATTTTTTCTATTCACCCTATTCAGTGCCGGAGATGTGATGGCTATTGAAGAACCCGCTTACCAAGTATTGGCGTCCGAAGCCCCATTCGAGCACCGACGATACCCCGGGTTTGTGGTTGCCGAGACCATCCTGAGCGGTGATTTTGATTCTGCCAGTCAGACAGGTTTTCGTCGCATCGCCGCTTATATTTTTGGTGATAACACGGCTGATGCAGGAAATAGCCGCAGGATTTCGATGACGGCACCAGTGACATTAGCACCCGCCGAGTCGGGATGGAAAATGCACTTCGTCATGCCCAGTCAGGAAAAACTGGACACCCTGCCCCGCCCCAACAATACGCAAATTACGCTGCGCAAGGTCGGCGAACATGATGTCGTCGCCGTTCGGTTCAGCGGCTGGACCACAGCAGCCTCGATACGAGAAAACACTGAAAAACTGCAGCAGTGGGCCAGCGCGCGTCAATTGATGCTCACTGGTACCCCACAAATCGCGCGCTACAACGATCCATTCACGCTGCCTTGGCGTCGGCGCAATGAAATTCTGATTGAGGTGTCGGGCAAATGACAAATAGCTATCAAAATTATTAGCACCTATTTCTGAGGCAGCCGCGTCGACTGCCACGAGACGAACTGCAGCCTTCCATCGCGATGGATCCACAGGCTATGAAAGCGAAGCTCGACATTCAACAGCTTATCCTTGATCTGTACGTCGAATTGACCAATACCCGTCATCACCGCGAGACAGCCAAACGACCGCACCTGCGCCTCCGAACGTTTCATCGCGAGATATCGCACGCTGCCATCGCGCATTGAAGCCATGTAGGACTGTTTGTTATCAACCAACGCCGAGCTGTGAATGTAAATCAGATCATCGGCAAGAAGACGTTCCAGCGCGCTAAAGTCAAGGCTGGTTTGCGCGGCGTAGCGCGCATCCTCGGCAGCCTGAACTTGCGCCTCAGTCACTGGATCGCAGCTGGCGGCATGGGCTGGTGCCGAGGTGATTTGGATAATGCAAAACATCAGCGTTGCAATGTAGCGTCGCATGAGGGTCTCCTTGAGCACTGTTCTACATATGCGATCAAATCTCATCCGCAACAACGCTGCTTGCAGAGTGAGAAAGAACCTCGGATTCCGTCCGCTCAGAACGTACCCGGATAAGCACCGCCATCAAGCAGAATGTTCTGCCCCGTCATGTAGCTGGCATGGGCGCTGCACAAGAAAGCACAGAAAGCGCCGAACTCGGCCGGTGTGCCGAAACGCTTTGCAGGATTGGAATCACGCCGCGCTGTTACCAGTGAATCCAGATCCTTGCCCGTGGATTTGGCGGCAGCCTCGAAGGTCGCCCACAGCCGGTCGGTCTCGAAAGGACCGGGCAAAAGATTATTGATGGTGACGTTCTTGTGCACCGTCGTGCGCGAGAGACCTGCGATAAAACCCGTCAGTCCGGCGCGCGCACCATTGGAGAGACCGAGGATATCGATCGGTGCTTTTACTGCACTGGAGGTAATATTGATGATGCGGCCAAAACCCCGTCCCATCATGCCATCAACGGTGGCGCGTATGAGTTCAATGGGTGTGAGCATGTTGGCATCGACGGCGGCGATCCATTGCTCGCGCTCCCAGGTGCGGAAATCACCGGGCGGTGGGCCACCG
>SYFN01000085.1 GCA_005800405.1 Burkholderiales bacterium | reverse complement strand
TGCGCGGTCGCGTTGGCCGATCCCATCATCAGGCCTATGCGTATGTGCTGGTCCATGATGTACAAACACTGACTCGTCAGGCGGAGCGTCGGCTTGAGGCCATCCAGCAAATGGAAGAACTGGGTAGCGGCTTTTATCTAGCCATGCACGATCTAGAGATTCGCGGCGCGGGTGAGGTGCTCGGCGAAAATCAATCGGGCGAAATGACCGAAATAGGATTCCAGCTGTACTCCGACATGCTCATGGCTGCGGTGAAATCATTGAAAAACGGCAAAGAGCCCGACCTCGCATCACCGCTATCCACCACAACCGAAATCAATCTGCATGTACCCGCGTTATTGCCCAGTGATTTTTGCGGTGACGTACACGAGCGGCTCTCGATTTACAAGCGTCTGGCCAATGGAGAAACGCAGGAAAGCATCGACAATCTGCAAGAAGAGCTCATCGACCGCTTCGGTAAGTTACCTGATGCGGTCAAGGCGCTGATCGAAACGCACCGCTTGCGCGTATCCGCAAAAACGGTCGGCATCATCAAGATTGATGCGCATGCCGAATCGGCACAACTGCAATTTGAACCGAAGCCACCGATAGATCCGATGCGCATTATTGAACTTGTGCAGAAAAGTCGTCACATACACCTGTCCGGTCAGGACAAGCTAAAAATCACTGCGGCCATGCCCGATTTGGGCGCGCGTGTCAACCAACTCAAGGCCACCATACGCGCATTGTCCCACTGATACGCTGACGCAGCTCGATCATGAATTCGTCGACGAAACTGATTCTTCAAGGCCCCGGTGCCAATAGCGACACCGTCAATCGCATTGCAGCGATTGTCCATGCAAAAAAAATTACCCCGATTGCACCCCAGGCGTTTCGTTGTGATGATATCGATAGCAGCATTGTGCTGCGTTCGGAAGTCTCAGCAGCCTGCCACCCTGCGCGCATGGATGGCACCTTCATGGACACCGATCTACAGTTATCCAACGTCCGCGTGCTGGTGATGGATATGGATTCCACGCTGATCACCATCGAGTGCATCGATGAGATCACCGATATGCAAGGGCTCAATACCGAAGTCGCTGCGATCACCGAAGCCACCATGCGCGGCGAATTGGATTTCCAAGAAAGTCTGATGCGACGCGTTGCGCTGCTCAAAGGTTTAGATGCGTCTGCGCTGCATCGAGTCTTCGAAGAGCGCCTGCGCCTTTCCCCTAGGCCAGACCGTCTTCTGCAGGGCGTCAAAGCGGCTGGTCTGCGCTCAGTGCTGGTCTCGGGTGGCTTTACTTATTTCACTGATCGTTTGAAGGTCATGCTAGCGCTAGACACCACGCGTGCCAACCTTCTCGAGGTCGTCGGACGAAAATTGACCGGCCATGTGGTTGGTCACATCATCGATGCTGAGGCAAAGCGGCAAACCGTGATCGATGAATGCGCAGCGTTGGGTACGTCTTCTGCAGCTGCGATCGTTATTGGTGACGGTGCTAACGACTTGGCCATGATGTCGGTCGCTGGATTATCAGTGGCCTTCCGCGCCAAGCCGGTGGTGCAGGCCAAAGCACATGTCACCCTGAACTACGCCGGGTTGGATGGTGTTCTGAACCTGTTTCGTTAATCAGGGTAGTCAGCAATACCATTGTTGGATGGGACGACACAAACGATGATCGACGAACAAATTTACTACGACAGCCACACTGAATCTCACAAGCGGCTGCTGTGGTGGCTCTACCTGATGCATGGCCTGTCGATGATTTTTTCCCTGGACGCACTCTCTTTTGTGCCACTGATTATCAACTATCTGAAACGCGCAGACACCGAAGACCGTTTTCTGCGCTCTCACCATAGCTGGCAAATCCGTTCATTCTTGTGGTGCATCGTCTGGATGCTGGCAGGTATTGTCTTGTTTATCACCGTGCTCGGCATACCTTCGGCCATGCTGATATGGTTTGTCGCTTGGGTATGGAAAGCGTATCGCCTCGTCCGGGGTTTTCTGGATCTGACTGCCGATAAAACTATGCCAGCGTAAGCAGTGCCTGCTCCAGATCCGCAATCAAATCTTCAACAGCTTCCAGGCCAATATTAAAACGCACCAACAGCCCCTGGCTATTCCAGTGATGACGTATCTCCGACATTCGATACGGTACGGCGAGACTGTTCGCGCCACCCCAGCTGTAACCAATGCGAAATAATTTCAGGCTGTCGATGAAGTGATCCGTCTGCGCCTCGGTAAAACGCGGATCGAACAGCACCGAAAACAATCCGCCGGCACCGTTAAAGTCACGCTGCCATATCGCGTGACCCGGACAATCCGCCAAGGCTGGATGTAATACCTGCGAAATTTTAGGTCGCTCCTTGAGCCAATGTGCGATCCGGCGTGCACCCGCATCATGCGCATCAAAGCGCAGCTTCATGCTGGGCAAACCCCGCAGCACAAGGTAAGCATCATCCCCTGATACGCCCATACCCAGTCGCATATGCGCGGCAGCTATTTTTCGATGTAAATCCCTGTCGCGCGTGATCACGGCTCCCATCAATACATCCGAGCCACCTGAGTGATATTTGGTGAGCGCCTGCATGACGATATCAACACCATGTTCAAACGCACGAAAACCAATGCCAGCCGACCAGGTATTGTCGAGGGCCACGGGAACGCCGTGGGCGTGTGCGGCACGACATATCGCCGGTATGTCCGGCACTTCCATGGAGACTGATCCTGGTGCTTCGGTCCAACTCAGTCGTGTATTGGGCTGTATGAGCGCCGCGATGCCGTCACCGATCAGAGGATCGTAATAGCGCACGGTGATATCAAAATCGCGCGACAGCCACTGCGCCAGCTCACGGTTCGGGTTGTAGACGTTTTCAGGAATCAGCAAATCATCGCCGGCACGCAGCATAGCCAAATCAATCATCGCAATCGCAGCCAGCCCGCTGGGGGCAAGCAGACAATCGCTGCCGCCCTCGATTTCGGCTAATCGCGCCTCTAGCGTGAAGGTGGTCGGCGTGCCATGCAAGCCATAGGTGTAGCCGGTTTTTTCCTGCCAATTACGCGAGCGGAGCGCAGCGACATCACGAAACAGAACGGTCGATGCATGATGTATCGGTGTTGGAAAAGCATCAAAACCTTCAGGCGGACGGTAATCCGTCGTGGTCAGCAGTGTCTGAAACGATTTTTTATCGCTCATGATCTCTCCTTATGCTCGCCAACTTGGCTCAATCAACATACCCCAGAGATCATGGGCATCTGCCGCGGTGATTGTTACGTCAATAAACTCACCCACTTTCAGACTCACCGACGGTTCATAGGGCAGTTTGACGTACACCACGCCGTCAATCTCGGGCGCATCAGCAGATGAACGCGCAGTCGCGCCATTGCGGTCCACCTGATCAATCAGCACCTTGAACGTCTTGCCTAGTTTGGCCTGCAATCGTTCGCGAGAAATACTTTCCTGCAGCTGCATCACGCGTTCGCGACGCTCTTCTCGCACCTCATCGGGCACCGGTGAAGCGAGCGCATTGGCGGTAGCGCCCTCGACCGGCGAATACGCGAAGCAACCCAGTCGGTCGATTTGTGCTTCTTTCAGAAAATCGAGTAGATGCGCAAACTCTTCTTCAGTCTCACCGGGGAAACCGGCAATAAACGTAGAACGTATCGTGATATCGGGACAAGCAGCGCGCCAGGCGCGGATGCGTTCGATATTCTTTTCACCATTCGCAGGCCGCTTCATGCGTTTGAGTACATCTGGATGCGAATGCTGCAGCGGCACATCCAGATACGGCAATACATGACCGTCGTTCATCAGCGGGATCACATCATCTACATGCGGATAGGGATACACATAATGCAGTCTGACCCATGCGCCGTATGCTTTTGCCAGCACGCCGAGCGAGGCAACCAGATCGGTCATATTCGTACGTACCGGTCGACCCTGCCAGAAGCCGGTACGAAATTTTACATCAACGCCGTAAGCGCTGGTGTCCTGTGAGATCACCAACAGTTCTTTCACACCGGCTTTGAACAAATTCTCAGCCTCAAGCATCACGTCGGCGATGGACCGCGAGACAAGATCGCCACGCATGGAGGGAATGAT
>SYFN01000084.1 GCA_005800405.1 Burkholderiales bacterium | reverse complement strand
GACATTTGCGCACGCACCACGGGAAATGCACATAAAGCGACAAGGGGGGCAATGCTGCAAGGCTGAGTATGCCGGGCCGCAGGTAGTGCTCAACCATGCGGGGCGGCACGGCCTGCACGACGTCGGGACGAATGGGAATCATGTGAGCTGCGCGATCAGGATACGCAGGGCTTGCGCCCGATGCGAGATCTGATTTTTTTCTTCGGGCGTGAGTTCCGCAGCAGTTTTGTTTAATGACGGTAGCCAGAAATGCGGATCGTAACCAAAACCACCCTGCCCACGTGGCTGATCGATAACCTCACCGAACCAGCGCGCGTCTGCAATCACGGGTTGCGGATCATCGGCGTGACGCAGATACACAAGCACGCAGTAGTAGTACGCTGATTTATTTCCGTGCGTTCGCAAGTCAGCTACCAGTTTTGCATTGTTAGCCACATCGGATTTGGGCTCACCCGCATAGCGTGCAGAGAACACACCGGGCGCGCCGCCCAGCGCAGGGGCACAAATACCGGAGTCATCCGCCAGCGCCGGCAAACCGCTTTCACGCGCTGCATGTCTTGCTTTGGTCAGTGCATTTTCTATGAAGGTGGGATAGGGTTCTTCTGCTTCACCCATATTCAACGCTGCCTGCGTTTGGATCGCAAAACCGAGCGGCGCAAGCAAGCGATCAAACTCGGCGAGCTTGCCACGATTATTGGAGGCTAATACCAGCGGGCGTGTCATCACCGTCAATATCGGCTCAGGCTGTCAATCCCAAGGCCTGCTTTTGCAAACGTATGAGCTGGTTGATACCGGCATCAGCCAGCTCGAGCAGCTGATTCATGGTGGCACGGTCGAATGCGTCACCCTCGGCGGTGCCTTGTACTTCAATGAAATGCCCGGCATCGTTCATGACAATATTCATGTCGGTGTCGCAGCCCGAGTCCTCGATATAGTCCAGATCAAGTACGGGCAAACCCCGATACACACCGACCGAAATCGCTGCCACAAAATGACGCAATGGAATCGCGGCGATTTGTCCACCAGCGACCAGACCACTAAAGGCTTCATAGGCAGCAACCATGGCGCCGGTGATGGCAGCGGTACGCGTGCCGCCATCCGCCTGGAGTACGTCGCAATCGAGTTGCAGGGTGCGCTCGCCGAAAGCGTCGAGATCGAAAGCGGCGCGTAGCGAGCGACCAATCAGACGCTGGATTTCCTGCGTGCGTCCGGACTGTTTGCCTTTAGCCGCTTCGCGGTCCATGCGAGTGTGAGTGGATCGCGGCAGCATGCCGTACTCGGCAGTCAGCCATCCTTTGCTCTGCCCGCGCAGGAAGGGTGGAACCTTCTCATCGACACTGGCGTTGCAAAGCACGCGGGTATCGCCGAATTCAATCAGCACCGATCCTTCTGCATGACGAGTGTAATGGCGCGTGATGCGAACTTCACGCAGGGTATGCGCTGCACGCCCGCTGGGGCGCTGTGTGGCGTTATCTGGCACTTAATCCTCGGATGGTGTTGTAGGTGTTTGGTCGCCCGGTGCGCAAAAACGCGCAATCGCACGCTCAATCGCCTCGGCGTCCCGGTTTGGCTCCGCGGGGGCATAAGACGGATGAATACTTGTCACCACGCGATTGCCCGGCAGCGCATCGGTCATCATCGCACTGGGGCTGCCTGCAGCGCCTGGCTCGTCCTCAAGCCAAGTCAGCGCAAGCGCGGTGACATTATCGCCGTTTTTGCCGCCGGCGACGGCTGCGGACTTGACCAGCTCGGGTACAGCTACTTCAAGCGACCGCGCAGACAGCCGGTAAGCGAGTTCATGTTCAGGAATGCTGGACCAGAGCCCGTCGGAGCAACGCAGGATCTGATCACCGGTTTTAAGGCGCACAGGCGGCGCCTTCTCCACACGCGGCAAGGTGGGCGCGCCGACACAGTTGTAGAGCTTGTTACGATCGGGATGGAAAAGCCTTTCAGCAGGCGATAACCTGCCAAGCGATACGAGACGCTCGACGAGCGAGTGATCGACCGTGCGCGCGAGAATGCGACCGCTACGCAGCCAGTAAAGGCGCGAATCGCCGCAATGGGCCCAATGCGCCTCGCCCTGCTGAACGATACAGGCAACGATAGTCGTGCGGGGGTTATCCGGAAGGCGATGCTCGCCGCGATACCGATGCAAAGCGTGATGCGCGGCAAAGACAAGGTCTTCGAGCAGCCGAGACGGATCAGCCACCGTGGGCCTCGCCCGCTCCTGAAACAAGGCGCCCATGACTTGCATCGCCATGGACGCCACCAGTTCGCCATGCCTATGCCCACCCATCCCATCTGCAAGCAGGAGCAGGAGCGCATCGCGAGTGAAGCAATAACCCATTCTGTCTTGATTACTGCTGCGACCGCCGATTTGACTGTCTTGATAAATCGAGAAGCGCATGTTCAGCCCACCAGTCTGCGCAGACGGGACAGAAGACTATCGGACTCCGCTCTGCCCTTCTTGTATGGGCGTAGCGCTTTTTGCAGAGCGAAAACACTCTGAGGACGTTTGAGAGGTTCCAGCATCAGACTCCAGCGGACGATATCAATCAATTCGCCCGAGTAGAGGCCGCGTAACTGGTCATAGAAATCATCCATGCGATCTTCACGTTTTCTTTCCATCGCGGATTGCGGCGGCACACCAACCATGCATGTGAATATCGAGGCGCCAATGCTGTAGATATCGGTCCAGGGACCGAGCTCTTTTTTGGCGTCGAGCTCGGGTGCGGCAAAGCCTGGCGTGTACATGGGATGCAGCTGGGACAAATCGGCGTGCAGCGTCTGCCGAGCTGCGCCAAAGTCGATGAGGATGGGTGTGCCATCCGAGCGCAGATAGATATTGGCTGGCTTGAGATCTAAATGGAGTAATTTGTGCGTATGGACTTCCCGAAGGGCCTCCATGACTTGCGCGAACACGCGGCGCACAGCAGTCTCGGAAATAAGCGGCTTGTCGCCCTTCTTTTTGCGCCGGGCAATGTGATCCTGCAAAGACCACCCGTGCTCATAGCCCATGACCAGATACACCGTGTCATGGGCACGAAAGAAATTCAATACCCGCACAACGTGAGGGTGAACGATGGATGCCAGCGCCCTGCCCTCATCAAAAAAATACTTCAGGCCGATGCGGTACAACTCGACATTCTCCGGAGCGACGGTAGGCTGAAGTTCGCCCGCCGTACGCCTCGCCAGAGCCGCTGGCATGTATTCCTTGATGGCGACTGAATGGCCATCATTGTCCTCGGCAAGGTACACAATACTGAAGCCGCCCACGGCGATCTTCTTTACAATGCGGTATCCGCCGATTTCTATTCCATCCGGCAAGGGTGCGTTGTTTTGAACGGCCATTTTTTACGAACACTCCATCATTTTCCCAGCTCGGGATTGTGTGGATTAATTAGCTTTTTGTAAAGCCAGACAGGGGCCTTATCTTGACTATCAGCAGTATGACCGGGTATGCGGTCGTGAAGCGCGAAAGTGATGCAGGTAGGCTGACAATCGAACTCAAAAGCGTGAACTCGCGCTTCCTCGATTTGCAATTCCGTATGAATGATGAACTCCGCTCACTCGAGCCCGTGCTACGAGAAGCGATCATGTCGCGCACCGCCCGCGGCAAAGTCGAATGCCGCCTCTCTTTTGGCCGCAGGGAGCAATCCGGCAGCAGCCTCGCGGTGAATGAGGCATTGCTCGCTGCGCTAGGTACAGCGCAGCACAACGTGCTCGACACCTTCAGCAATGCACGTCCGATGTCGGTCAATGAGTTGCTGCGCTGGCCAGGCGTGCTGTCGGATTCGGAGCTGAGTCAGGATTCGCTTCAGGCTGACGTTCAGGCCGCTCTTAAGGATACGCTGGACGCGTTTGTAATGTCGCGCCAGCGTGAGGGTGCATCGCTTGAGGCGATGCTGGTCTCGCGCATCGACGATATCGAGCAAATCGTCGCTCGTATTACACCGCTGGTGCCTCAGGCCGTCGAACAGTTTCGCCAAAAAGCCATTGAGCGCATGCAAGAAGTGCTCGGGCAGGCTTTAGGCGATGGCAGCACCTTGCCAACAGATCTGCAAGATCGCATTCGGCAGGAAGTAACGCTTTATGGCATCCGTGTGGATGTGGCTGAGGAGCTCACGCGACTATCGGGCCATTTGACTGAGACGCGCGCGATTCTCAAAAAAGGCGGCCAGGTTGGCAAGCGGCTGGATTTCATGATGCAAGAACTCAACCGCGAAGCCAATACGCTGGGATCCAAAGCCGCTGTCAAAGAATTGTCAGAAGCCTCGATGCAAATGAAACTGCTGATTGAACAAATGCGCGAGCAAGTACAAAACCTTGAATAAGCATGACCCGATCGCGCACTGAAACCACCGCCATTGAGACCAACGTCGTTATGCCCAACACCTTTGCACACGCTGGCAGCCTGTTTGTTGTAGCCGCACCGTCCGGTGCTGGCAAATCATCGCTGGTCAGGGGGTTGATGGCAAGAGATCCTGATCTGCATCTCTCGGTCTCTTTCACAACCCGCGCGCCGCGACCAGGCGAATCTCACGGACGCGAGTATTTTTTTGTGAGCGAGACAGAATTTTTGGAGCGCGAGCGCAACGGCGAATTTCTGGAATCCGCAAAAGTTCACGGCAATCTTTACGGTACCTCACGCCTTGTGATTGAAGAAAAAATACAAGCCGGTAAAGATGTTCTGCTTGAAATCGATTGGCAAGGCGCGCAGCAAGTACGCGCGTATTTCCCCGATGCGGTGGGTATTTTTGTACTACCGCCGTCAATTGCCACGCTCGAGGAAAGACTGCGCGCGCGGGGTCAGGATGCGGAGGATGTCATTGCCCGCCGAGTGCAGGCGGCAGCAGGAGAGATCGCCCACGCTCCTGAATTCGACTATGTTATTATCAATGCAGATTTTGCTGTCGCTTCGTCAGAACTGGCAGCGATCGTCGAGGCCTCACGGTGCAGATTTTCTCAGCAGGCCTCGCGCAACAGCGCTCTGTTCGCCGAATATGACATCCACGTCCATTTGAAATAACGTCCCATCTCAGGAGATTGCATGGCTCGCATTACTGTCGAAGACTGTCTCAAAAAGATTCCCAACCGCTTCCAACTGACTCTGGCCGCCACCTACCGCGCACGTCAGATCCTCCAGGGTCATACCCCCAAGGTCGACAGCGATGACAAAGCAACCGTGATTGCGCTGCGTGAAATCGCCGCAGGCCATGTCGGCATCGAAATGCTCAAGAAAGTGCCAAGCTGAACAACTGTCCCAACATCATGTCGGGTCGGCCAGCAGAATGAATCCGGTTTCCGCCGATACCCCTGCCACTTCCGTCCGTCGGAAGTCGCCACCCGCTGCGCCCATAAAAGCCTCATTTGACGAATCCGCCCCTGTCGCTGGGGTGGCCTCTGTTACCCAGCTGGTCAACCGGCTGTCGGAATACCTGAATCCATCCGAGCTGAAAAAAATCAAGGAAGCCTACCGCTTCTCGGATGAAATGCATCTGGGTCAGGTCCGCAAGTCGGGTGAGCCCTACATCTCGCATCCGATTGCCGTGGCTGAAATCTGTGCCGACTGGAAGCTCGATGCACAGGCCATCATGGCGGCGCTGCTTCATGATGTGATGGAAGATCAGGATGTCAAAAAAGACGAATTGATCGAACGCTTTGGCGCCCCGGTCGCAGCCTTGGTCGATGGCCTGTCCAAACTCGACAAGATCGAGTTCCAGAGTCAGATAGAGCAACAGGCCGAAAATTTCCGCAAGATGTTGCTGGCCATGGCCCGCGATGTGCGCGTCATTCTCGTCAAACTCGCGGACCGTCTGCACAATATGCGCACGCTCGATGCCATGGCGCCCGATAAACGCCGGCGCATCGCCCGCGAGACTCTCGAAGTCTATGTGCCTATCGCGCACCGCTTGGGCCTGAACAATATTTATCGCGAACTTCAGGACTTGTCGTTCTCGCACATGCTGCCACTGCGGTATCGCACCCTTTCCAAGGCCGTACGTGCAGCACGAGGTAACCGGCGCGAGCTGGTCAGCAAGATTCTGGAAACGGTAAAACAGGGTCTGGCGAATGCGGGTATCGAAGCCGGCGTGTACGGCCGCGAAAAAACGCTCTACGGCGTCTATCGCAAGATGCGCAACAAGCACCTGAGCTTTTCTCAGGTACTGGATGTCTACGGCTTTCGCATAGTGGTCAATAGTTTTGCGAATTGTTATGTTGCACTGGGTACTCTGCACGCCATGTTCAAGCCCATGCCGGGCAAGTTTAAGGATTACATCGCGATACCTAAGCTTAACGGCTATCAGTCGCTACACACCACATTGATTGGTCCGTATGGCACCCCGGTTGAATTCCAGATCCGCACCGAAGAAATGCACCACGTGGCCGAATCGGGTGTCGCCGCGCACTGGCTCTACAAAAATGAAGACGGCCAGCTAACCGATCTGCAACAGCGCACACACGCTTGGCTGCAATCACTGCTTGATATCCAGCATCAGACTGGTGACTCGGCTGAATTTCTGGAACATGTAAAAGTAGATCTGTTCCCCGATTCCGTTTACGTGTTCACACCCAAATCTACGATCATTGCCTTACCGCGCGGTGCTACTGCGCTGGATTTTGCGTATACCATTCACACCGACATCGGCGATCGAGCGGTGTCTGCACGCATCAACCATGAGCCCGCTACACTGAAAACCGAGCTGCGCAACGGTGACATTGTTGGTATTGATGTCTCTGATGATGCCCGCCCAACACCGAACTGGCTGACCTTTGTACGAACCGGCAAGGCGCGCTCAGCGATACGCAATCATCTGCGCACCATCGATCGCGAGGAAGCCATCGAGCTGGGCCGCATGCTGTTGGAGCAATCGCTGGCAGCGCTGGATCTTCCCACGACAATACCACCCGACATTGGCGAGCGGCTGATTCATGACACGAGCGCCAAATCTGTGAGCGATCTATTCGCCGAGATTGGCGTTGGCAAGCGTATGGCGATGCTGGTTGCGCGGCATATACACGGACTGATTCAGGGTAAATCTGGCAAGCAAAGTGTGCCAGAGGCTCAAACCGGCACCAAGATCAAGCCCGTCATCATCACCGGTCATGAGCCCGCCTCGTCGGTACAGCTTGCGCCTTGTTGTCTGCCCATCCCAGGCGATGCGTTGACGGGTCATCTGCGTCGCGATCAGACGCTGTCCGTGCACGCGGCCGAATGTGAGGTAGCCAAACGACTGCGGACAAAGGAACCAGGACGCTGGATCGATGTGAGCTGGGCCAATGAGCATGCGCGGCGCTTCGAGAGCCGTATTCGTGTCCTGCTGCAGGATGAGAAAGGTGCACTGGCAAGACTTGCGGCAGAAATCAACGAGTCCGATTCAAACATCGTGCATGTGGGCATGGACGAAGGCAGCAGCAGCCCAATGACCGAGCTACGCTTCACAGTCCAGGTCGAAGACCGCGTTCACCTTGCACGCTTAATGCGCAACGTCAGACGCGTCAAAGGTGTGGAAAGAATTTTGCGGGAACGCTCTTGATATCACCAGGCGTATCCAACACACGCCTCTCCGACATCCACATCAAAACCCTATCAAGGCGCTTTGCGTTTGACCTTTTTTTGTAGCTGGCGTATCCCTAGCCAAACAACCAAAGCCACCACAGGCACCGCAAGGCCGGTGACCAGATCCGGTTCGATACGCAGACCCGAAGCTTTTGCTGCCTTCCCGCCATAGCTGATCAAACCCGCCAGGTAGTAAGAGACGGCAACGACCGATAAGCCCTCCACCGCCTGCTGCAATCGCAATTGCTGCGCGGCGCGCGTATTCATGGATTCCAGAATTTTGTTGTTCTGCTGCTCCTGACGAATACCAACGCGGGTTCGCAACAGAGAATTGGTATTGGCGATACGCTCGGCCAGCAATTCCTGACGACGTGAGGCTGCCATGCAGGTATTCATCGCCGGCGTCAGACGTCGATGCATAAACTCAGCGACGGTGGGTATGCCCTGAATCCGACGCTCGCGTAGCTCTTCGATACGCGAATTCACCAGATTGAAATAGGCATTGGAAGCAGAAAATCGGTAACTGTTATCGACGGCCAGCTGCTCCAGGCGCGCAGCCAGTGAAGTAATTTCTTCCAGCAGGGACTGCTCTCTCGCCATGCCCTCGGCATCGTCATGCCGGTCTGGCTGATCCATTTCCACCATCGCCGAGGTCAATGACGCCAGCTCGGCTTCGATCGCATTGAGCACTGGCGTGGCTCGCTGCGCATGCGGCAAACCAAGCAAGGCCATCATCCGATAGGTTTCGATTTCCAAAAGCCGCTGCACCAGACGCCCGGCCTGCTGGCCCTTCAGACCACCATCGCGCACGACAAAGCGCACAAAACCATCCGCATGCACCTGAAAATCTGTCTAAACCTGCGCCGCCTCCGAGGCTTCGCATCCGACCACGGGATTGCCCTCAAACAGCCGCCGCATATGGGGTACGGCCTCGGCAGCGGATTCACTCGCTTTTTCCAGAACGATATGCGTCGCCACCATCAAGAGACCCTGAAGACGCAGTAGCCAGGCCTCGGGCAAATCGGCCGAGGGCATCTGGCCAAACAAATTGTCGGGTGATCGGGGCGTTCGCATGCCAGCCACAAAGGTATAGCTGGCAAATTCGGTGTGGCATTCCCACTTCAGTCGAAAGCGGCCGAAGTCATGAAAAAAATACCGTGCCTCATCAGCGGGCGGCGTCACCCCGAACTGCACGCACAAGGAAGCCAGCAGTTCCGTCTGTACACCAAGTCGCCCTGACGAGGGTTCATTACGGCCATGTACTGCCATCTGAGTGATCCGCTCAGGCACTTCGAGACGAATGGGTGGCCTCGAATGAATTTCGGCGGCAAGTGAAACGCGCAGCGGGTGGTTCAGTGTTGGGAAAATGATCGGCATGCAGAGTCCGGTCTGGGTCAGCACCAAAAAGTGCAGAACCATAATTTTACGTCAAGCCGGTGACGGGTATGTGACGCTGAGAATTTCCAGTTCATCCTCGCCTGCAGGCGTGGTCAGCGTAACGACATCGCCTTCGCGTGATTTGGTCAATGCACGCGCCACCGGTGATACCCAGCTGATCTTGCCCTTCAAAGGATCGAGCTCATCAATACCTACGATCGTAATGGTTTGTTCAACACCAGAGCTGTTCAGATAAGTCACCGTGGCACCGAAAAAAACCTGGTCACTGCCTTGATGAATACTGGGATCAACAACCTCTGCAAGGTCAAGTCGCTTGGTAAGGAAGCGAATGCGGCGGTCTATCTCGCGCAGCCGACGCTTGCCGTAGATATAGTCACCGTTCTCGGAACGATCTCCGTTCGATGCTGCCCAGTGAACGATTTTGACGACCTCGGGCCGCTCGGTGTCAATCAGCTGCAGCAGTTCTTCTCGTATGCGCTGATAGCCCTGCGGCGTGATGTAATTTTTGGCCCCTGCAGGGATCGGTGGCAAACCAACCTCATCCTCTTCATCGCCATCGGATTCTTTGACGAATGCCTTGTTCATTCTGCTAGCTCTTTCGCGGGTTTTGCCGCCTTACCCGTCTGAATGACGAAACGCGCACCATCATCCCGCGCCAAAGCTTGGGTCAGCCAGGGCATGACGTCCTTGAGTGTTGCCTCTAGCGTCCAGGGTGGATTCATGATGAACATGCCGCTGCTGCGCAGTCCCTGCTCCTGCGCCGTGGGACCAGCGACCGTCAAGGTCACGTTTAACCACTCGGGTGCCGCAATACGTTTCAAACGCTCCGGCAGCTGCTGCGACTCGAGTCGGCCCAGTACCGGGTACCAGATAGCGTAGGTACCCGTCGCAAAACGTTTTTGTGCATCCTCGATGGCGACCTTTACCTTGCGGTAGTCATCCTTGTCTTCATACGAGGGATCCATCAGGATCAGACCACGACGTGATGGCGGCGGTAACAAAGCTTTGAGACCGGAGATGCCATCGGCACGCCGCAGTTGCACTCGTGTACCACGCGCGCTGGATTTTTGGCCATTGGCCGCCGCATGGGCTTCCAATTTGCGAAAATTTTCGGCCAGGAGTTTGCTGTCCGTGGGATGCATCTCGAAGACACGCAAGCGGTCATGATCACGCATCAGACGTTCGGCCAGAAATGGCGATCCGGGATAGTGACGCAGCCGACCAGCGGGGTTCATGTCTCGGATCACCTGAAGATACGCATTGACCGCAGCCGGAGCGTCATCCCTGCCCCACAGCAGCGCCACCCCCTCGTCGGATTCGCCGCTCTTGGTCGCGTAATCACTGTCGAGCTGGTAGACACCCGCACCTGCATGGGTATCAATCACCATGTACGGCGCGGGTTTCTGATTCAGATAGCCAAGAAGTTGCGTCAGTACGCAATGCTTGAGCACATCGGCGTGATTACCTGCGTGAAAACCGTGGCGATAGCTGAACATGGTGGGGAAGGAGAGGACAGAACCCGGATTCTACCAAGTCCGGTTAGGGTAATAAAAAAGGCCACACCCAGTTGAGGTGTGGCCTTCCTTTATGGGGTACTCAGCGACTTTGTGCTTTTTAAGCGACCTTCCTGTCGAAGAACTGCTCGTCTTCGGTAGAGCCATGCAGCGAAGTCGTTGACGACTGACCTTGCTGAATCGCCTGAGTCACCGCATCAAAATAACCGGTACCGACTTCGCGCTGATGCTTGACCGCGGTGAAGCCTTTTTCTGCAGCGGCAAATTCAGCCTCCTGCAGTTCAACGAATGCCGACATCTGGTTACTTGCATAACCATGGGCCAGATTGAACATGGAGTAATTCAGTGCATGGAAGCCAGCCAGCGTGATGAACTGGAACTTGTAACCCATTGCGCCGAGTTCTTTCTGGAACTTGGCAATCGTGGCGTCATCCAG
>SYFN01000083.1 GCA_005800405.1 Burkholderiales bacterium | reverse complement strand
GGCAGCACTGATGAGCGCAAAATAAGTGGCCTGCCTCGCGGTTGTAAAAAAGCCCTGCAGTTCAACTGGGCTGCAGGGTTTTTTAATATGGAAAAGAGCGACTTTTATTTTTGCGCTGAACGAATGAAGATAGCGTCACTAATTTTTTCGAATGCCGACTGATAGATCTTTGGATCCTGTATTGGATCGTCACGATTGGCTTGCTGACCATAGTCACCTGAGAATTTTTTTCTTTCGACAAAATTCAAGCGGATTTTTGCAGATTTTGAGGAGAGTTCCTCAATGAATGCAGTCACTGCCGTTCTTCCTTCAACCCGCATCCCCGCCAGGAAAGAAAGAAATGCTTCGTTGCCCTTCGCACCTTTGGTGGGGGATTCTGCTGTAATAAAGCCGGTATCCAGATTGGCTGAATTCACGATATAGCCCAGATCCTGAAAGACGGACATCGCCGAATTGAACGCTGTCTTTTTGTCCACTTCAAACGATCGGGACTGATACGCTTGTATTTCCAGTGAAGTTTTGTTCTGTGGCGCATCATTCATTGCGCAACCGCCAGTGAAGAGCGCACTGCCTACCATCAGACCGCACAGCACTCGTCGAAAGATGCCACCGCCGTGGTTCATGCCGAAGCACGTTGCCACCCGATTGGCCGCAACTTCGGAGGCTGAACTATTGGGACCAGGGTTGGTTTTGATAAAGGTCGTCATGGTTTTCATGGCTCAGCCTCAGAATGAAGAATAGCGGGAAGAAAAATCAGTCACTGTTTTCACGCCTTTGATGTCTCTGAACTTGATGATTAGCGTGATCGTCCGACTGGATTGCTCGAGACCTGAGCTGTTGCTGGACGCGCCAGCCAGAATGATCGTTGCAAACGCCGAGCTGGAGCTGTCATTCGATAGCGTCGCTTGCTTTTGATAAGTCCAGGACTCTTCGCCATCGGCGTTTTGTGTCACCAGATTGGGCGCACCAAAAGTCTCGATGACTTCCTGTTGCGTTGTGATGTTTTTCTTGAGTGTGATGCTGACCTGACCTGCGGTCAGATTGCTCTTGGACAGTTTCTGGTTTTCGATCTCGCGCTGCGTCGCGCATCCCGAAAGCAGAATGGCCAAAGCCATGCAGAGAACGGCGCATCTGTTCATGATTTCGTCCTGAATTAAAAAGGGTAATAGATCGGGCCGGAGCAAAAGTCCCTGCTGGGCAGCGACGTTGCGATAATTGTAATTAGTCCGAAACTTATTCGTTCGGTAATTTTTGTACCGTTGTACGGTCGCTACGATTTAGCAGCTGAGATCGCAAGAGTGAAGAAGAGAGAGCGTGACCATGGCGGGACGGGGAGGTTTAGAACTCATCTCGTTAGGCCGCTAGCGGCGTTGACATCCCTTGCAGGGGGCGCACCGGCTTGCACGCCAGTGCCGTTTCGCAGGCAGGCTGTATCCAGCCTGAATTCCCTGCTGCACCCTTGCCGTACGTCTGTACTGCCTGCGGCACCGCCGCCTTTCCATCGACCTAAAAAGATGGGTTCTTTGAGTTTCTTAGTCGTGTAAAAGAACTTGCTGCCACAGTTGCTCAACCACCTTTCGTGGCTCAGCGACCTTAGCCAGTTCAACACGCGCCCGGTCATGCCCGGTCAGACGGATTTGATGCTGAAGTTTGCGGAAGAGTCGGTAGGCATCGCCTACTGCGACCGACAGCGTCGGGTCAATCAGCTGGAGCTCGCCCGCCAATTTCAATAGGGCGATGTTGCCAATATCACCAGTCATTGCAGGATATTGGGCCGCAAAGCGCAGCACCAGGAATTGGACGATGAATTCGATATCGATCATGCCGCCCGCATCGTGCTTCAGATCGAAGAATTCCGAGCGATTGGGATGCGCATCATGCATGCGTTGGCGCATGGCCAGTATCTCAGAACGTAGCTGAACGGGATCTCGCGTCTGGCGTAGTACCTGGGTGCGTAGTGCTTCGAATTGCGCGCCGATGTTCTGGTCGCCAGCGCAGAAGCGAGCTCTGGTCAGCGCTTGATGCTCCCACAACCAGGCGGACTGATGCTGGTATTTTTCGAATGCTGGTAGCGAGGACACCAGCAGACCGCTGGCGCCATCCGGTCTCAGGGCAACATCGATATCAAACAATATGCCTGCGGGCGTATGACTGGTCATCCAGGTAATGAAACGCTGCGCGAGCTTCGCATAGATGGCGGGTGCCTCGGGATCCTCATCGTCATACAGAAAAATGACATCCAGATCCGAGGCATAACCCAGCTCCTTGCCACCAAGTTTGCCATAGGCGATGACGGCAAATCGAGGCCGATCGCGATGCTTGCCCGACAGTGTCTGCCAGACCGCATCCAGCGTCACCGAGATGAGGACATCCGCCAACGCGGACAGATGATCTGCGAGGCGCTCTACACTGAGCACGCCATCAAGATCTTGCGCCAGCAAGCGAAACAACTGAGCATGGTGTTGCTCCCGCAGTACATCCATCTGACGTTCGGTATCGCCGTTGAAAGCCTGGAGTTGCTGACGACATTCCTGCGAAAAAGCCTGCCATTCTGGTTCCGTGTGGAGGATAGCGTCGTCCAGCAACTCATCCAACAATACTGGGTGACGCGTCAGGTACTTTGCCGCCCAGTCGCTGGACGGCATCATGCGAATAACCCGAGCCAAGGTATGAGGATATTCGGTCAGCAAGGCCAGATACGCCGAGCGGCGGGCGATGGTATCGAAAAAGTCGAGTAGGCGATTTAACGTCGCCGAACCGGATACCGAATGACTTTGCTGGCCCAGCATAGCAAGCGAGGCATGCAGCAGTGCCTCTAGTTGGTCCTTGCGCTGTGATGGCAGTGACTGAATACGGTTACTGCGCCAGCTGGAAAGCAGGCGGCCAGCAGACGCCTGGGCATCATCAAAACCGAGTTGATCGAGATGAGCAGAAATCATCTCTTCCGTAGCCTTATCGAATGACAAACGCGAGAAATCGCTGCCAGCGCCAGGATCCGGCGATGATTTGTCATCAAAAATTTCGTCGAAGCGCGCCGCCACCCAATCGGTGTGCGTCCGTAGTGCATGCAGCAAGGCGGGCGTGTCTTCATGTCCCATGGCCCGGGCCATTATCAGACGATCTTCCTCTGATGCTGGCAACACATGCGTTTGTGCATCGTCGAGATACTGCACTCGGTGCTCCAGATTGCGAAGAAAGGTATAGGCCCCCAACAACCTCGAGGTGACGTGGGCAGGCAGCAGTTTCTTTTCGGCGAGGATGCGCAGGGTCGCTCGGGTAGAGCGATCGCGCAGGCCAGGATCGCGTCCGCCACGAATCAGTTGAAATACCTGTGCAAGGAATTCAATCTCGCGTATGCCGCCGCGGCCAAGCTTGACATTGATGTTTCGCTCCGGATGACGAGTTTCCTGTCGTACGACTTCTGCCCGTATTTGCGCGTGCATATCACGCAGCGCGTGAATCGAGCCAAAGTCCAGGTAACGGCGGTACACAAAAGGTCGCACAATCGCTTCCAGCGTCCCGATATCCTCGGCACGCCCGGTCAGTGCACGAGCCTTAACCCACGCATAACGCTCCCATTCGCGCCCCTGTACCATCAGATACTCTTCCAGCATCCCGAAGCTGGCCGCCAGTGGGCCCGATGCACCATTGGGCCGCAGCGCCATATCTACCCGAAAACTGAACCCGTCGGCAGTGATCTCGGCAATATCCGCGATCAGTTTTTTGCCGAGGCGTACAAAGAACTCATGGTTGGATAGCTGGCGCTGACCCTCGGCGGTGACCACAGTATCGCCATCTTCTGGATATAAAAAAATCAGATCGATATCGGAAGATACGTTTAGCTCGCGTCCGCCCAGCTTGCCCATACCGACCACGATCATTTCTTGAGTGGTGCCTGATTCCTCGCCCATGGGTATGCCGTGCAGCTCGCACTGGCTGCGGTACAAATCGGCTAGATGCCGGTTGATCACGAACTCGGCGAATGCCGATATGGTGCTGAGAACCTCATCTAGATCGCCCCGGCCAGCGAGATCACGCTCGGCGATGGCCGCGACCAGTGTGTTTCGCAGGCGCCGCATTGCCGCAGGCAAAGACGGCTGCACTGCCAATTGCACCTCGAGTAGCTGGGCAAAGTCCACCGAGGCAAGCGATAATCCGGCCATTTGCTCCAGTTCGGTATGACGCGCCGGGTCCGCATCCAGCCAGCGGCTGACGAACCTTGAAAGATTCGGACTGGTAAAAGGCGGGTTTATGCTCATAGGTTCACTGTGAGGTGTGTCGGTCATAGAGGAAGGCAGATTTGCAGCTATGATAACAAGGCAGACCATGCCCGGATGTAGGTCAGCCAAAGATCGTGCTGCTGGCCCTCGAGGTGCTCGAATGCCCGGTTTGGCGACAGATCGGGGGCTCGATAATTTGCATCAATAGTCCAGGCTTGGGTCGGGAGCACTGCATCAGTCTGCGGGCGATTGTTCCAATGAACTCACCGGTAACCAGCGAGATTTAGGCCAAAATTCCGTCCCATTGAGCACGGTATTCACTATCACCATTCCATTTGATGTCGAGCCAACCAGACTATCCAACGCGTACCAGACAAACCCTGCTGCTTGGGTGGCGTTCGTTTCGTGTCAGCTACGACAAGGTCAATCGGGTAACGCACCATGCGCTCAGCTGGTTCGTACTCACGCTGGTCGTTGTCTATTTCGGCTTCTGTGTCGCCTTCCTGTCGCTGCGCTACATCGTCTTGCCCAATATCGACGGATACAAATCTCAAGTCGAGCAACTCGCAAGTCATTTCGTCAATCGCAACGTTCGTATTGCGGGCATAGAAGCCAGCTGGCATGGGCTGAATCCCCGCCTCAAGCTCGAAAACGTCGTGATTCAAAATGATCAGGGTGAGAGTGCGCTCGTGTTGCCAGAGGTGAACACGATCATCTCATGGTGGTCGGTTATGGGTGAGCTACGTCTACAGGCACTGGAGTTATCGCGCCCGAATCTGGAGATCGAACGCGACAGCGAAGGGCATGTTTTTATCGGCGGTTTACGTATTGACCCCACCAAGCCTGATGATGGTCGCGGCCTTGACTGGCTGCTTGCACAGCATGAAATTGTGATCAGGCAGGGCGAGCTGCGCTGGCGCGATCAGATGCGCTTGGCGCCTGAGCTCACATTGAGCGATATTAGCTTTGTATTGCAGAATCGCTGGCGTACGCATCGCGCCTCGCTCAAGGTAACGCCGCCCGAATCGATGGCTGCACCTATTGATCTGCGCGTTGAATTCACTCATCCGTCGTTTTCGAAAACAAGTGCAGATTATGCGGAATGGGTAGGCGAGTTTTACATCGATTGGCAAAAAACGCATCTTGAGGCGTGGAAGCCCTACATTGACATGCCTTACAAGCTTGCGGGAGGCGACGGGTCTGTATGCGCCTGGGTTGATTTCGATCGTGGCACAGTGGCCAATGTAACTGCAGATCTATCCTTGGCAAATTTATCGTTAAGTCTGGATCGGTCACTTGAGCCTCTCAAGCTAGTCGAGATTAGCGGACGTGTCTCGGCCGGTGAAGTCATGTCTGGTCTCAAGCAGAAGATATTTTCTTATGGCGAAAGTGGTCATCAACTGACATTGACAAATTTTTCACTGCGCACCGAGCAAGGCGACGTGTTGCCAAAAACAACCGTAAGCCACCTTTACGCTGCGCCTGCTGGAAGTAAAGCTGAACACCATGATTTGAAAATCACCGAAATAGATCTCGGTGCGCTCGCTCGGTTTGCAGTACACGTACCTCTACCCGATTACATACGAAACGTCCTTTCTGATCTATCGCCCCGAGGGCGGCTTCGTGAT
Source organism: Burkholderiales bacterium (assembly GCA_005800405.1). Lineage (GTDB taxonomy): Bacteria > Pseudomonadota > Gammaproteobacteria > Burkholderiales > Burkholderiaceae_D > Pernthalerella. The sequence continues at coordinate 4,958 of SYFN01000083.1, read as the reverse complement.
TTTGCAGCGTCTTGGGATGGCGATGTGCCGGGTACCGGATCGTATCGGATTGCCGGAAAATTCGATGCGCTGGGAATCCAGCAAGACGGCGGGATTCATTCTTTCCCCGCTTTTGATGGCATGTCCGGTGAAGTGGATGCAAACCAGGACGGTGGACGCGTAAAATTACGAAGCGAGCACTTGAAGCTGCATGCTGCCAACGCGTTGACTCTGCCCCAAACGAGCCTGGATGATGTTTCACTCGAAGGTGGTTGGTCGCTGCGTGACAAAAAACAGCTGGTCATGCGTGTAGATACGATGCGTTTTTCTCAAGCGGGCATAGTCGGTACGCTTGTAGGCAGCTACACGATGCCAAGGCCACTCTCGTCCAACCGGTTGGGTGAGCTGGATCTGAAGCTGCAGCTTCCTGTGATTGAATTGCGCAATCTATCGCGCTACCTTCCTTCGGTGGTGGCTGGCGATACTCGCGAGTGGTTAAGCTCGGCGCTGCGGGAGGGGCGTGCGCGTGACTTGACACTTCTGATCAAGGGAGATCTTGATAAATTCCCTTTTCAACAAAAAATCATGGGCGACAGTCCCCCCGGCGTGTTCAAACTCACCGCAAAAATAGAAAAGGCAACGCTTAGTCCTGCGCCCAAAGAACTATCGCAGGATCGACGCACTCTTTTGTGGCCCACGATGGAAGATATACAAGGTAATTTTCTCCTTGACGGTACCCGCTTGCAGATTCATGCAGATAGTGCAAGAACTACGGGGGTTGCGCTATCAGAGGTGAATGCCGCCGTACCCGATTATTTGAGCAACAAGCCAGTGCTTGATGTCAGTGGCGTCGCACAGGGTTCGCTACAATCCATGCTCGCCTATGTAGGCGTCACACCGGTCATTGGCTGGATTGATGGCTTCACGGAAGAGGCCAAGGCCAGTGGTAATGCAAGGCTTGGCTTGAAGATACAACTGCCTCTGAGTGCGGCTGGGACACCAACTGTCCAAGGTAATCTCAGGTTTGCGGGTAATGAGGTACAGCTGTGGCGAGCATGGCCATCGGTGCAGCAAATAACCGGTGAGTTGAATTTTTCGGAACAAGGTTTTCAATTGCCATCGCTGCAAGGGGTTTTGCTTGGCGGTCCATTAAGTTTGAGTGGTGGTACCCAACGCGATGGCGCGACACTGATCAGGCTGGACGGGACGGTTAATGCAGAGACTGCCGCTCGTTCGATCACGACACCCACAGCGAAGCGCGTATTTAAAAAAATCACCGGCAGTACACGTTACGCGGCCAACCTGAAAATCAGAAATCAGCGTCCCGAGTTGACGATAGATTCTTCTCTCTTTGGCTTGGCGCTGGATTTTCCGGCGCCTATGCAGAAACCGGCTAATGAAAGTTGGCCCTTACGCATCATGCTTCAGCCCCTGCCTGCGCCGGATGGTATTACGCCAACAGAAGAAATTCGAATCAGCCTCGGGCGCAATATCAATGCGCGCTATTTGCGACAGCGCAGCAATTTTCGAAACAGTGCATGGCGTATGGTGCGCGGTGGTATTGGTGTGAATACGCCCGCGCCACAGCCAGATTCCGGTTTGACTATTCAGCTCAATGTGCCATCGTTGAATGCAGATGCTTGGCGCTCTACGATGACGGCGCTTATTGGAGAGCCGGGCTCAGGAAACCGGGATAGCCCGTCCTCCGCGTCAGGTGCAGGGCAGGGGGCAATGCAGAGTACCGATTACGGCTCATTTTTTGCTCCCGATGTGATCAATCTCCGAACGAATGAGCTTACGATCTTAGATCGCCCGCTCAATAACATGGTGTTGGCTGCAACACGTCAGCGTAGTGGATGGAAATTCAACATCCAGTCTGATGAAGCGGCCGGTCAGGCGAGTTGGGAAGACCCCTCCTCCGAGCGTGGTGCGGGCAAAATCACTGCGCGATTGTCCTCACTCAAAATGGAACACTCCGCGGATGCGGATGTGACCGAACTGCTGAGTGGTAAAAAATCGGCGGCCGAGTTACCCGGGCTGGATATCGTTGCGGATAGTTTTGACCTGCGTGGCATGAAACTCGGCCGACTTGAACTGGCTGCTACCAATGCGGCGATCATGACACCTGGCCGAGAATGGCGGATCAGCAAGCTCACGCTGACCAATCCTAACGCCAGCCTTCGCGCAACAGGACGTTGGCAACTCAATGGTAACGATAGTCAGTCCACCCTCAATTATGAACTTGATATTAACGATGCCGGCCGGCTACTCGATAGGGTGGGTTTTGAAAAAGCGCTTAAGGGCGGCAAGGGCCGCATGGAAGGTGATCTCAACTGGAAAGGTTCACCCTCCGCATTCGATTTTCCAACCTTGTCCGGCAATGTGAATTTACGAGTGAGTTCGGGTCAGTTTCTGAAGGCAGATCCAGGTGTCGCGAAGTTATTGAGTGTGATGAGCCTGCAGTCTTTGCCAAGACGATTGACGCTGGATTTTCGGGATCTGTTTACTGATGGTTTTGTATTCGACAGTATCGCGAGTACTGCCGCCATATCTCGCGGTGTACTGAAGACCGATACTTTCAAGATGCGTGGCGTGAATGCCGTCGTACTGATTGACGGCACGGTGGACCTGAATGATGAGACACAGAATCTGAATGTGGTCGTCATCCCTGAAATCAATGCAGGTGGCGCATCCGTGATTTATGGTCTGGTAGTCAACCCTGTTGTTGGGTTGGGCTCTTTCCTTGCGCAGCTTTTCTTGCGAAATCCACTTTCTCAAGCATTGTCGCAGGAGTACCTCATCACGGGTCCGTGGAAAGATCCGGTTGTTAAAAAATCAGCCAGCAAGCGTAAAGTGGAATTTGCGCCGGCGGAAGCAGAAAAAGCCAGCAGGCCGTGACCATCAGGTCGGGAGAACAGGTGCCAACAACCATCAAAATCGCAGCGGTACAGATGGTCTCTACACCAGAGCCATCCGAAAATATGCAGACCGTCGAGCGGCGTGTGCTTGAAGCTGCTGATGCCGGCGCTTCGCTGGTACTGTTGCCGGAATACTGGCCGCTGCTCGGACGTAGCGAACACGACAAACTGGATCACGCCGAAATACCGGGCCAGGGACCGCTGCAAGACTTGATGGCGCGCGTGGCCAGCGATGCCGGTGTATGGCTGCTCGGCGGCACCGTGCCGCTTGTTTCTGGTGTGTCCGGCAAGGTACTCAACACCTTGCTCGCCTACGATCCCCAAGGAGAGCTGTGCGCTCGCTACGACAAAATTCATTTATTTGGATTTTCCCGCGGTGATGAATCTTTCGATGAATCGCGCACGATCGTTCCCGGTAACGAAGTCCGGGTGCTTGAGACGCCTTTTGCACGCATCGGTCTGTCGATCTGCTACGACTTGCGATTTCCTGAACTCTATCGTGCGATGGGCCCCTGTGATTTGATTGTGATGCCCGCTGCATTCACCTACACCACGGGCCGTGCCCACTGGGATGTGCTGCTGCGCGCCCGCGCCATCGAAAACCAATGCCATGTACTGGCCGCTGCGCAGGGCGGCGTGCACCCCAATGGGCGACGTACCTGGGGGCACAGCATGCTGGTTGACCCCTGGGGCGAGATTCGCACCATACTGCCCGAGGGAGAGGGGCTCATCATCGGAGAGCTGGATCTCGGTCAGCAATCCAGTGTGCGCGAGAGTTTGCCGGCGCTTACCCACCGCACCCGTTAGGCCGATGCTGAACAAATCGGCGTCTTGTGGCTGGTCAGCGCAGAGCCGCGATGTGGGGACAGGGAATTTCAGCGGTTTCGAGCCATTGTTTTAGCCACCGAGTTTTTGCTGTCCTATGACCAGCGCTACACTCGCTTGGCCATGCCAGCATGAACAGGCCCCATACAGTATGATTTCAACTCCCGGCGCTTCGAGATTCAAGCGCTGAATGTCCAACCGTCTCATTTAATTACCATCAGGCTATCCAACGCTATGAAACTGATCGAACCCAACATCCACACCCAGACCGCCGCGCGTGAAGTCCTGCTCACACCCAATGGACTGGACGAGGGTTATTTGCTCAAAGTGTTGGGTTCTATCTTCACGCACAAGGTCGACTACGCCGATCTCTATTTCCAGTTCACCAAGAGTGAGAGCTGGAGCCTTGAGGAGGGCATCGTCAAGACAGGAAGTTTCTCGATTGATCAGGGCGTTGGTATACGTGCAGTATCCGGTGACAAGACGGCCTTCTCTTATTCGGATGAGATCTCCGAGCGCGCGCTGCTCGAAGCCGCTGCCGCAACTCGCACCATCGCACGTCAGGGTGCGGGCAAGATCAAAGTGGCCTCGGTCATTCAACCAGGTACTGCGCGCTCGCTTTACTTACCCAAGGATCCGTTTGTGTCGCTGGATGCCACTGCGAAAGTGAATTTGCTGGAAAAAATCGAAAAAATTGCGCGTGCCAAGGATCCGCGTATCGTGCAAGTCATGGCTGGTCTCGCAGGCGAGCATGATGTGGTGTTGGTAGTTCGCAGCGATGGCGTGATTGCTGCGGATATCCGTCCTTTGGTACGCCTGTCACTGACTGTAATCGCCGAGCAGAACGGCCGCCGCGAGGTCGGTACCGCCGGAGGCGGTGGCCGGTACGAATTTACTTATTTCAGCGATGGTCTACTGGAAAAATATGCCTCCGAAGCGGTGAACGCCGCGCTCGTCAATCTGGAATCACGACCAGCGCCTGCGGGTCCCATGACCGTCGTACTGGGACCGGGGTGGCCCGGTGTGCTGCTGCACGAGGCCATAGGCCATGGACTTGAGGGTGACTTCAACCGCAAGGGATCCAGCGCATTCTCTGGCCGCATAGGCCAGCGTGTTGCCGCCAAAGGCGTTACGGTCGTCGATGATGGCACCATCGCCGATCGTCGCGGTTCCCTGAATGTCGATGACGAGGGTAATCCTACTCAGTGCACCACGCTGATAGAGGATGGCATCCTC
>SYFN01000082.1 GCA_005800405.1 Burkholderiales bacterium | reverse complement strand
TTTTCATCTGCAGGACTTGCCCGATTCAGCACAGAAGCCCGGCCCCGCGCGTGATAAGCTGCTCTTGCGTGTCATTGGCAGCCCTGATCCCTATGGCAAGCAGATCGATGGCATGGGTGGCGCTACTTCCAGCACCAGCAAGACTGTCATTCTGTCGAAAAGTGCGAAGGCAGATCACGATGTCGACTTTCTGTTTGGTCAAGTATCCATCGATCAAGCCTTCGTTGACTGGAGCGGCAACTGCGGCAATCTTTCCGCCGCCGTCGGTCCTTTTGCGATCAGTCATGGCTTGGTGGACGCATCGCGCGTGCCTCGCGATGGCATCGCGGTCGTGCGTATCTGGCAAGCGAATATCGGCAAGACCATCATCGCGCATGTACCGATGACCAACGGTGCCGTGCAGGAGTCGGGTGATTTTGAATTGGATGGCGTGACCTTCCCAGCGGCCGACGTGCAGCTCGAATTCATGGATCCTGCTGCAGATGAAGAGGGGGCAGGGGGTGCCATGTTCCCCACTGGGCAGCTGGTTGATGACCTCGATGTACCCGGTGTGGGCGTGCTCAAGGCCACGATGATCAATGCCGGTATACCGACTGTTTTTGTGAATGCCGATGCCATCGGCTACACGGGTACCGAATTACAAGATGCGATCAACGGTGATCCCAAAGCGCTTGCGATGTTTGAAACCATACGCGCCCATGGTGCTCTGCGCATGGGATTGATCAAGTCGCAGGATGAAGCCGCCAGCCGCCAGCACACACCCAAGGTCGCTTTCGTTGCCAAGCCAGCCAGTTATCAGGCGTCCAGTGGCAAGCAGGTCGAGGCTGGCAGTATTGATCTGCTGGTGCGTGCGCTGTCGATGGGTAAACTGCACCATGCCATGATGGGAACAGCGGCTGTTGCGATTGGCACTGCCGCAGCGGTACCCGGTACGTTGGTCAACGCAGCCGCCGGTGGTGGTGCGCGCGAGGCGGTGCGCTTTGGTCATCCCTCCGGTACATTTGGCGTGGGTGCGCAAGCCACCGAAGTAGCCGGTGAGTGGCGTGTCACCAAAGCCATCATGAGTCGAAGTGCGCGCGTACTGATGGAAGGCTGGGTACGGATACCTGCTGACGCATTCTGAATAAAGCGGCTCCACCAAAAAGCCGCTCGCGTCGTTGTACCGCCGTGCCGTACATCTGTGCTGTCTGCGGTACTCATTTTGGTAGAGACGCTTAAAAGTGGTTACCGTTTGCAAGCAATATCCGAAGATAAAATACAAGTGAGGAGCGCGCGATGAGCTACGCAGATTTCCATCGGACGTCGATTGAAGATCCGGAGAACTTCTGGCGCAAGGAAGCAGAGCGCATCGAATGGCACGTACCTTTCAATCAGGTGCTGGATTATTCCCGTCCGCCTTTTGCGAACTGGTTCGTCGGTGGTCAGACCAATCTCTGTCATAACGCCGTCGATCGCTGGGCATCTCGTCAGGGTGAACAGACAGCGCTGATCGCGATCACCACCGAAACGCCCGATGGTTCTCCCGCCGAAAAAATCTGGAACTTCAAGGAACTACATACCGAAGTCGAGCGCATGGCGGCGATCATGCAATCGCTGGGTGTGGTCAAGGGTGACACCGTTTTGGTCTACATGCCCATGATCGCCGAAGCAGTGTTCGCGATGCTGGCCTGCGCGCGCATTGGTGCGATTCACTTGGTGGTCTTTGGTGGGTTTGCTTCCAACAGTCTGGCAACGCGCATTGAAGATGCACAACCCAAACTGGTCGTTTCTGCGGATGCCGGCTTGCGTGGCGGGAAACCCGTACCCTACAAGCCTCTGCTGGATCAGGCCATTGTCTTGTCCTCGCATAAACCTTCGCACGTGCTGCTGGTGGATCGCAAACGCGTTGAGATGGAGATGCTTGCGGATCGTGACGTTGATTACACATCACTACGCGAACAACACCTGCATGCTCGAGTGCCTGTCACCTGGCTGGCATCGGATGATATTTCGTATATTTTGTACACCTCAGGCACCACGGGTCGCCCCAAAGGTGTTCAACGCGATGTCGGTGGTTATGCCGTCGCACTGGCAGCATCGATGGACTACATTTTTGAAGGCAAGCCGGGTGAGACCTATTTTTCGACCTCGGACATCGGCTGGGTCGTTGGTCACTCCTACATTGTGTACGGGCCGCTGATTGCCGGCATGGCCACCGTGCTGTACGAGGGCACACCCTTACGACCCGATGCCAGCATCTGGTGGCAAATCGTTGAAAAGCACAAGGTCACGCGCATGTTCTCTGCGCCGACAGCGATACGGGTGCTAAAAAAACAGCCGTCCGAGTTGATGAAGCAACACGATGTGTCATCGCTCAAGGCTCTCTATCTTGCGGGAGAGCCTCTGGATGAATCGACCTCCGCGTGGATTGCCGGTGAGCTGGGCGTGAGCATCATTGACAACTACTGGCAGACCGAGACCGGTTGGCCTGTACTGTCGGTGGCCCGAGGTGTTGAAAACAAGCCCACGCGTCTTGGCAGCCCCGGCGTCCCAATGCCCGGCTACAAGCTCAAGCTGCTCAATGAAGCCACGGGTGCTCTCTGTGATGACGATGAAAAAGGTGTTCTGGTCATCGAAGGACCGTTGCCACCGGGTTGCATGCAAACGGTTTACCGCGATGATCAGCGTTTTATCGATACCTACTGGAAAAATTTTTCTACCGAGCAGGTATATTCCACGTTTGACTGGGGTATTCGTGACTCGGATGGTTATTACTTCATCCTCGGCCGCACGGATGACGTGATTAATGTCGCTGGGCATCGCCTAGGCACGCGAGAGATCGAAGAAAGCATCTCCAGCCACCCCAATGTCTCCGAGGTTGCCGTTGTCGGCGTGAAGGACAAACTCAAGGGTCAGGTTGCTGTGGCGTTCGTGATACCCAAGCTCACTTCGAGTACGGCGACGCCGGAGGCCCGTGCGCAACTGGAAAAAGAAGTCTGGGCTGTCGTGGACAAACAACTCGGTGCCGTCGCTCGACCTTCACGCGTGCATTGCGTGAACCTGCTACCCAAGACACGCTCAGGCAAATTGCTGCGGCGTTCAATTCAGGCCCTCTGTGAAGGCAGAGATCCGGGCGATCTGACCACGATTGAAGATCCTGCTTCGCTGGAGCAAATCCGGCAGGCCTTGCAAAACTGACCATCCCGGTGATCCCGGCCCGCTGATGCCAGCTGGCCGGGCTGCCTTGATTGCCCAACCGCACAGGATTTTTCTCGAATCCCACTGCAGCCGTCCATGATGCGCATCATGGACGTGCCTGCCTCGCGTCAGCAGAATGTGGACTGTGCTCGTTAGTCAGGCCTGCCCAGTAACAAATCTGACTGACCCAAGTGGATGAACGGCCGGTGCCGCCCTCTGCCGCGCCGAACCGGTCTGGGGCGAATGGATAAAGGAACCAGTTTGTTCACACTTTGCCGCATATCTACCCACTGTCCCGATTTCACCAGTCTCGCCAGACTCAGTCCGGCTTCGCGCAAAAGATAGGATTCTCCCGCGCTGCCTTGGCTTTTTACTGAGGCCTCGAGAAATTCATTCATCAGGTCTTCACTGCGGGGCAGGGGTTCGTTGGCGTAGTGGCTGTCATCAAGATCATTCATGGGATCACTCTTTGTATCAGGCTGGAAGTTAATAACCAGAAACGGCAGTCTAGCGATTATTTTTTTGATGTCTAGCGGTGTGAGCTTGAGACAAATCAACGGGTGATGACACTCTGCGATGACGCAAGTTTTTGTTTTTAAAGTTGCAATATTTGTTGTGCGAATTTTCGGTAAATAGGCGTTCTAAATCGATTTTTTGCATGACCCATCCCAAATTTATCAAGTCTCTGACACTGATAGCGTGATTGTTTTTTATCAAATTCAGCCGGCTTCGCTCGAAACAAAATGGCTCATCGCAGTGGACTTGCAATTCATCCGAAGATCTCGCTGCGCATCAATCCACCCGAGACCAAGGAAGCCGCATGGAGAGCCTCAATCAGGAACAAAAAAAGTACTTGTATCAATTGCTCAATGACCGTGAGCAAGATCTGCGTGATGACATCAAGCGCGAAGTCAGTCTGCAGGATCATTATGCGCAGCTGGCCAGCGAAGTCCCTGATCCCGGTGATTTATCTTTCGCCAATCTATCAATGGATATTGGTAATGCAGCGGTTGGTCGCAACATGCATGAATTGCGCGCGATTGAACTGGCGCGAAAAAAACTCGATAGCGGAACCTACGGCGAATGTATCAACTGCGGTTACGAAATTCCTTTCGAGCGTCTGCAGGCTATTCCTTTTGCAGAGCGTTGTGCACCTTGTCAGGAAAATTTCGAACGCACCCATCAGGATGGCATGAAGGGTTCCACCATGTAAGCATGCAAATCGGATGGTTAAACGTGCGTGGAAGTCGTGAAGTAGCCTGATGCCCCAGATTAAAACAAAGACACTGGATCCCCCTTGGCAGGACGCGCACTGGTTTGCACGCCAGTGCTGTTTCGCGGGTATGCAGCACGCTACATGAAACCCCCGCTTCACCCCCCCGCGCTTGGATGACGGTTTTTAGGTGTACAGTGTCTAAAACATGATCACCTGCAGGTGATAACTACTGCGTGGGCGTATCGCATGCGATCCGAATTCCCCACGCGCTCCCGGCGCACGCTGGACCCCAGTGTCGTTGATAGCATGCCCGAAGAATTTGAAAAATACGTCAGGTGACAATGTATCTGCCGCGTCGCCATCAAGTGCCAAACCATTTTGTCGCACGAATCTCTGTCACCATAGCACCGACTGGCGCCCTGATTTCAGCTCGCCAGCCTGAGTTCTCTCGGTCTCTTACAATCCCGTCTTGTCCGTGCAGTTAGCGGGCGGGTATCTGGAGAGTCTGTATGCGTATTGCCTCTGAGGCGTTGATGACTGTGCAGCGTGCAATGCGCATGACGCGCCGCGACTGGCGTGCCGGCGAGTTACGTTTCTTGCTGGCTGCTTTGGCCGTCGCCGTGGCGGCCTTGTCGGCGGTGGGATTTTTCGTTGATCGGATGAATGCTGCGCTCGAGCGCGATGCAACCGAGTTGCTGGGTGCCGATTTGCTGGTGCGTAGCGATTATCCTTTGCGCGAGACATGGCGCGCCGAAGCCGGTGCACGTGGCCTGCTGATGGCCGATGTCGCGAGTTTTCCCAGCATGGCCACTACTGGCAATGCCGAGACAGAAGACACACGTCTGGTGGCTGTCAAGGCTGTGTCATCCGCTTTTCCATTACGTGGCGATCTTCTTCTGCGCACCAAGAATGCCGAGCTCACGACCAAGGGTGCGCCGCAGGCAGGCACGGTCTGGGTGGACACAGCGCTCCTCTCATTGCGCGGGCTTCACCTGGGTGATGCAATGACGCTGGGTGAGCGACGTTTCACGATTGCTGCTGAAATTCTGCTGGAAAAAGATCGTGGTGCAGGATTCATGAACTTTGCACCGCGCGTTATGCTGGCGTTGCAGGATCTCGAATCGACCGGTCTTGTACAAAATGGATCTCGCATCACCTACCGGCTGCAGCTTGCCGGAAACTCCTCTGACGTGACCTCTTTTCAGCGCTGGCTGGAAAATGAAATCAAGGTCAATGAGGTACGCGGCGTACAACTCGAATCGCTGGCGTCCGGTCGTCCGGAAATGCGGACAACGCTCGAGCGCGCTCGCCAATTTCTGTCGCTGGTCAGTTTGCTCACTGCCATGCTGGCTGCGCTGGCCATTGCAATGGCTTCTCGCCGTTTCATGCAGCGGCATTTGGATGCCGTTGCCATGCTGCGTTGTCTTGGCCTGAGGCAAAGCGAGGTCACGCGAATTTATCTGATCGAATTCATCCTCGTCGGTACCGTCGGTGGTTTGCTGGGTGCAGTCATCGGCTTTGGCGCACATTTTTTGCTGCTCGAATGGCTGGGTGCATTAATGACGACTCGCCTGCCACCGCCGGGCTGGATGCCGCTGGTACAGGGCGTGGCGACGGGTCTCTTGCTGTTACTCGGATTTGCGATACCACCGGTGCTGCAATTACGTAACGTGCCGCATAACCGCGTGATTCGCCGCGAGCGGAATTCTCCGAAAGCATTCACGGTTTCCGGGTATCTGCTCGCTTTGGCGTCGTTCATGGGATTGTTGCTCTGGCAGGCACGCGATCTTCGGCTGGGTTTGCTGACCTCAGGCGGTTTCGTCGTCTTGCTGGCGGTCTCTTTTCTGGCGGGCTGGCTGCTGCTGCGATTGCTGCAGCTGGTACGCGTGCCGCCGGGATGGCCTGCCTGGCGTTTTGCGCAAACATCGCTCAAACGCAGGCCAGCGGCTACGGTATTGCAGATTGTCGCGCTATCGCTCGGTTTGATGGCATTACTGCTGCTTACCGTCGTCAGACAAGATCTGGTCGCTGCCTGGCGGCAGTCCTCACCGCCGGATGCGCCCAATCACTTCATCATCAACATACAACCTGATCAGCGGGAGGCTATCGCGCAGGAACTTGCGCAACATGGCATCGCCGATGTCAGCCTCGCGCCGATGATACGCGGACGTCTGTTGCAGGTGGATGGACGCAACATCAGTAGCGCGACTTATACTGAAGAGCGTGCGCAACGACTGGTCGAGCGTGAATTCAATCTTTCCACGCTGATGGCGCTGCCAGCGCACAATACGATTACCGAAGGTCGCTGGTTTGATGATGCGCAGCCCGAGGCATCCGTTGAGCAAGGTCTGGCAAAAACCTTGGGACTCAAGCTCGGTGATCTATTACGCTTCGATGTGGGCGGACACAGCATCGATGTAAAGATCACGAGCCTGCGCAAGCTGGATTGGGGATCGATGCGCGTGAATTTTTTTGTGATTCTCAACCCATCTGCCGCACAAAGTCTGCCTTCGACTTACATCACCGCGTTTCATTTGCCCGCCAGCCAGCAGTCACTTGTAAGTCAGCTGGTGCGTCACTATCCCAATCTGACGATTGTGGATGTGGGCAGCATGGTTGTACAAGTACAGCAAGTGATTGATCAGGTGATTGCTGCAGTCGAATTTCTGTTTCTGTTTACGCTGGTGTCAGGTGTGATGGTACTCGCTGCCGCCATGCTGATTTCACAGAATGAGCGTGCTCATGAAGCCGGACTGCTGCGAGCGCTTGGTGCGACCCGACGTGAGCTGTCGCACGCGCAATGGGTCGAGTGCCTGCTGGTCGGCACCGCTGCCGGCGTGCTGGCCGCCAGTGGCGCATCGCTGGTCGGATGGGTACTGTCGCATCAGGTCTTCGAATTTAAATGGCAGTTCAGCCCGCTAGTGTGGATCATCGGTATCGCAGCAGGTATCGTCTGCGCCTTTTCGGGTGGATGGTTCGGCCTGCGTAACGTTCTCTCGAGACCGCCCATACAGACCCTGCGGGAAGCATGAGGGGCATCAAAAGCGCATTCTGACGATACCCCTACAGTCTTCCCCAGAGCTCGGTATGCCGATGCGTTTCACGGGAGGCAGGTCATCATGCGCAGCAGGGTATTGGCAATGGGGATGTTGGTATGCCTGTCTGCGTGTGCATCGATGGCGCCCGGCATTCAGTTTGGCAAAGCGCAGCCATCTTCCACGGAGGCAGACGAAGCCGATGCCGTCGTGGCACCGGCTGAGATTCTTGCCATCACACCGCGTCTGGTGCGGCGTGAAAAAGCGCTGCGAGACCAGCAGGTTGCCGAAGATATCAGCGCCCTGATATAACCGGTGCGGGTCTACCGTCTCGAGGCCGGTGATGTTCTGCATATCGTGGTCTGGGATCATCCAGAATTATCTGCTTCCATGCTGCCGGCCGGCGTACCCGGAGCGGTGGGCGTTGCCGGTGTCGCGGTCAGTCCCATGCAGCCTCAATCGGGTTTTGAAATCGATCAGCAGGGGATGCTTGAATTTCCCTACGCAGGCAAACTGAGTGTTGCAGGGCTCACCACAGTCGAGGCACACGAGCAGCTGACGCGGCGCTTGTCTCACTATCTAAAAAGTCCCAAAGTCACCCTGCGCATACTCACTTACCGCAGCAAGCGCGTCTATGTGGATGGCGAGGTCAAACAACCCGGCGTACAGGCCATCAATGATTTGCCAATGACGCTCACCGAGGCTATCAATCGGGCGGGTGGCGTTACGCCGATGGCAGATCAGAGTCGCATCATGGTCAGTCGCGAAGGCAAGAGCTATCAGATCAATATGCCGCAGCTAGTTCAGCGCGGTGTCAATCCTTCCTCCATCATGCTCGTCAGTGGTGATGTCGTTCGCGTACTCTCGCGTGATGAAACCAAGGTCTTCATCTCGGACGAGGTTACGGCACCGCGCGCACTCCCCATGCGCAATGGTCGTCTGACACTCAACGAAGCGCTGGGAGAAGCGGGTGGTATCAATCCTGTTTCAGGCGATGCGCGTCAGGTCTATGTGGTTCGTCGTAACAGTCAATCGTCAGTGGTGTACCAGCTTGATGCCAATGCGCCCGGTGCACTCGCCATGGCCGAAGGCTTTGAGCTCAATCCGCGTGATGTCGTGTACGTCGCTGCGACGCCGTTGACGAATTGGAATCGTACGATCAGCGCAATGATTCCCGGAGCGCTGCCCACTACGGTGATCGCAACCACACCGGGACGCTGACATGATTCGTAACATTCTCTTGCTTTGCACTGGCAATATCTGTCGCAGCCCGATGGCAGAAGGACTTTTGCGCGAGTTACTGCCTTTGCACGATGTTTATTCTGCAGGGCTGAGTACGCTGGAAGGCAGTCCTACCGACCGACTTGCGATTGAGCTGATGTGGCAGTCCAGCATCGATATCAGCGAACATCGATCCCGAAATCTGGCAAGTTGGATGTGACCCGCGTTAAATGTTGATCCAAAGTCTGTGAGAGTTTTTAGTCTAGCTTGACTTCATTGTAGATTCAATCTTTGCATCACCTCCTGTGGTGTTGGAATGGGTGGAAACAAGCTCAAGTGCAAGGCTTTTTCTGCTTT
>SYFN01000081.1 GCA_005800405.1 Burkholderiales bacterium | reverse complement strand
GATCTTCTTCTTCGCGGCGTATTCTAGTTCGGAGAAACTAGTTTGCATGAGCAGTCTCGCTAGCAGGGGGCGTAGACGTAATTCTAAAAGAACAACTGCGTTACGGGAAGGCCTTCGGGGAATAAATCAGCGCTTCCTTAAATCTCCGTCGTAAAAGGCATTTTTTCGCTATCCACAAATTCTGTGGATAACTTTGTGTGCAACTGACTCTTGACACGCCAAAACGCAGATTTCATGCGGTGTTCAACAAATTGACTCGTTACAAAGCAACCGAGAAGGGCACGAAAAATCAATGACTTAGCAAAGCATTCGCTGCCGAAGAAAAATTTTTGGATTTTTTTTCGAGCATCTTGACAACTAAATTTTTGTGAATAAGTGAGGATGAGCCAATACCCGTATGCCTATTCCTTGGGTCAGCGCATGCTTGAAGTATCACCTCAGTCGCCGCTATCAAAGATGGCAAGAGAATGTGTCACAAGGGTAGCGGCTTGGGCAAAGTGGCGGTGCTTTGTAGAACGCCAGTAACCCGGTCTTCCCAGAAAAAGGTCCTGTGGATATCTTTGTGAACAAAGTGCTCGTTCAGCGACCTCACATTTTCCTGTTATCAATTTGTCGATCAGCGCACAGTCATTAATTAAAAAATTTTATTTGCATAAATCAATGGTTTGTCAGATATATCTAGAGGTCAGATTGATAGGTTTGCGCAAGTACTTGATTCGGCCGTCGTGCGCTACGCTTGTGCATAACTAAGCGGATCCGGCGACCTAGACCCGCGCCCATGGCACCGCAACCCGCGCTGCATTGCCATCAGGCGCGCATCTGGCGGCTGATCTCGTGGACAGCAGACACCATCGCAGTGACCGATTCGGGTGGTGTGAACTGGGAAATTCCATGGCCAAGGTTGAAAACATGGCCGGATCCTGGCCCGGGCTTTCCGAAGGCCTTGAGCGCCCTCTCTACTTCGGTGCGAATTTGTTCTGGTTTTGCAAACAATACATTTGGGTCGAGGTTGCCTTGGAGCGCAACCTTGTTTCCCACCAAGGCACGCGCCTTACCCAGATGAACAGTCCAGTCCAGTCCAACGGCATCGGCACCGCTGTCGGCGATTTCTTCCAACCAGAGGCCACCGCCTTTGGTAAAAACAATGCACGGGATGCGCTCTCCGTCATACTCGCGCTTGATGCCTCGGATGACCTCGTTCATGTAATTCAAAGAGAATGTCTGGTAGATACCGTCGGCCAGTGCGCCACCCCAAGTGTCAAAAATCATGACGGCTTGGGCGCCCGCTTCGATCTGCGCATTCAGATAGGCCGCGACGGCAGCCGCGTTGATGCTCAGAATATGGTGCATCAGATCTGGACGGTCATAGAGCATGGATTTGACGGTCCGAAAGTCATCCGATCCACCGCCCTCAACCATGTAGCAAGCGAGTGTCCAGGGGCTGCCGGAAAATCCAATCAAGGGAACCCGACCTGCAAGCTCTGTGCGAATCTGAGTGACGGCATCAAAGACATATTGGAGACTGGCCAAATCCGGCGAACGCAGATCACGTACAGCCTGTTCATCTCTGAGCGGACGAGCAAAGCGCGGCCCCTCGCCCTCGGCAAACGACAGTCCCAGACCCATCGCATCAGGCACCGTGAGAATGTCGGAGAAGAGAATCGCGGCATCGAGTGCATAGCGATCCAGTGGCTGCAGCGTCACTTCAGTGGCGTAATCGGGACTGGTAGCCAGTCCCATGAACGAACCCGCCTTGCTGCGCGTGGCTCGGTACTCAGGCAGGTAGCGACCGGCCTGACGCATCAACCACAGCGGCGTGTACTCGGTTGACTGGCGCATCAAGGCGCGCAGGAAGGTGTCGTTCTTGAGGGGAGCGAAGCGGCTGGACATCCGTATCCTTTAGGCAGTTCTTCAAACGCAATATTATCGCTGAAAGTTTTTGATACCTCCGATTTTTAAACGGGTGTTCCGGCGCCGCGATTCGAGTGATGGTTGGTTGTTTTGGATGGCCTGGGGCAAGGTATCAGCGAAGGAAGCACTGATTGAATAAAACGGGACGCTCCTACAGCGAAATTAATCACGACAAGCTTCTGGTTTTGCAGGGCGATGCGTCGCACAACGACGCTGGCTAGCGACAAAACATGGAATGATTCATTATCTGCTCGAGCAGCAAAAGAAAAAGGTGGCCGAAGCTGCCTTGGTCGCGATGAGCGACATCTCAGCGTTTCTGACGCAACTTGTGAATCGCCGCGAGCTGCGCGAGTGCAATCGCTAATTCTGTCTGCGCGACAGCGAAGTCAATATCGGTTTCCCGATTTGCCATGGCCTCTTCCGCCATTTTTTTGACTTCGTTGGCCTTGGCCTCATCAAGGTCGCGGCCGCGAATCGCGGTATCTGCCAAGACGGTAACCGTGTTGGGCTGCACCTCAAGTATGCCTCCAGCTACGAAAAAGAACTCTTCCTCCGTCCTGCCGACTTCCTTGATACGGACCGCGCCTGGCTTGATGCGGGTAATCAGCGGCGTGTGCTTCGGGTAAATACCCAGTTCACCCGCCTCACCCGGTAAGGCAACGAACTCCGCCTGTCCGGAGAAGATTTGTTCTTCTGCGGAGACGACATCAACGTGAATGGTGTTTGCCATAAAAAGCCTTTTTTCGGTAAATCGAATCGCGTGTTGCAACAGGTATTGCCCTGATGACAGGACAGAAACCTGTTATTGCAGCTTCTTCGCTTTCT